>NZ_JBHTLK010000008.1:0-72499 GCF_042678885.1 Saccharothrix hoggarensis | reverse complement strand
CGGGGCGCGCCGGCGAACGGCTCGCCCAGCGCCAGCACCCGCCCGGCCACCCCGGCGGGCGGCACCCGGTCGGTCACCAGCACCGCCGGGTCGAGCCGCTTGAGCAGGGTCTCGAGCGCGTCGTCGGACAGGTGGCCGGACAGCAGCGCGGGCACCGCGCCGATCCGCACGGCGGCGCACGCGAGCAGGTCGTAGTCGTAGTGGTTGCGCTTCACCACGGCCACCCGGTCACCGCGCCGCGCGCCCACGGCGTGCAGCCAGCCCGCGGCCTCCCGCACCAGGCCGGCCAGCTCCGGCACGGTGTAGTCGACGCCCTGGCCGAACCCGTCGTCGCCGAGCGCACCGTGCGACCGGTCTGCCGGCGCGGGTCCGGCCGGCGCGATGTCGAACGGCCGGTCGAGGTGGACGGTGGTGTGCGTGTGGCGCGCCGCGACCTCGTCGAACAGCGTGCCCATGTCGTGCGGTCTCATGCGTGCTCCCTCTTCGGCGCGGCGGCCGACGGCAAGGTCCCGGGCTGCGCGGCTGCCGACGGTGTTCGGGCGAGGACGCGGGCGGCGGCCCGGCGGCCGGAGCGCACGGCCGCCTCGCTGTACGGGGCCAGCGTCAGCCAGTCCCCCGCGTAGTCGACGACGCCGCCGAGCCGTGACTCGAACCCGGCGCGCAGGTCCAGGGCGGCGGGCGTGGCCTCGGGCAGGCCGTGGCGGAACCGGTGCACGACCGATCCGGTCACGGCGGCGCGCAGGCCGGGCACGAACCGCTCGGCCTCGTCCGCGAGGACGCCCACCACCTGGTCGTCCGGCGCGTTCAGCAGCGCGGGCACGATCGCCGGACTGGCGATGACGGTGACCAGCCCGCGTCCCGCGGGCGCCCGGTCGGGGTGCTTGAGGTGGTCGAACAGCACCACGGACACCGACGGGCTCTCCGACCGCGGCACGGCGAGCAGGTAGACGCCGGGGTCGGGCCGGCGGTCCAGCATCAGGTGCGCCTTCACCATCGGGGTGAACGTGCAGGCGTCGAGGAACCGCCGGTCGGGCTCGGGCGCGGTCACGTGGACGCGGCGCGCGACGGGCGCGGGCACGGCCAGCACGACCGAGCGGGCTCGCACCTCGCCGTCGTCGCCGACCACCCGCGCGTGGTCCCGTGCGGCGACGACCTCCCGCACCGGGAACGACGTGGTGACGTCCAGCCGCGCGGCGAGCGCCCGCGCCAACGAGTCCATGCCGCCGTCGTACGCGCGCCAGCCGGTGACCGGCCCGATCGCGCCCAGCAGGCCGAGGAACGGCGCGGCGGCCGAGTGCTCCGGCCGCCAGCCGAAGAACCCGGACACCACCGGCTGGCACAGGTACTCCAGCAGGTCGCGGTGGTGGGGCGCGGCGAACTCGGCGACGGTGGCGCGGCCGAGCCGGGACGTCTCGGGCCGGGTGACGTCGAACCGGCCGCGCGTGGCGCGCAGGAAGTCCAACCTCGCCCGCACCGACAGGCCAGCCCCGGTGAGCAGGCCCAGCGGGTGCGCCAGGCCGCGCCGGACCCGGCCGTCGCGCCACACGCCGACGTGCCGCCCGACCTTCCGCGGCGCGGCGTCGAGGCCGGTCCGCCGCAGCAGGTCCCACGTGTCGGGGTAGCCGCGCGTGGAGATCTGCTCGGCGCCGGTGTCGACGACGAACCCGGAGACGTGGCGCGTGGCCATCCGGCCGCCGACGTGGTCGGCCGCCTCGAACACGCGCACCTCGCGGCCCGCGCGGGCCAGTTCGTGCGCGGCGGCCAGCCCGGCGATCCCGCCGCCGACCACTGCCACGTCCAGCTCGGCGCCCATCAGCGCACCACCAGGTTGACCAGGACCAGCGTCACCACGGTCACCCGGTGCACGTCGATGCCGATCCGGCGGGCCCGCAGGATGTCGCCCCGGCCGAACCCGACGCGCAGCTGCCGCAGCCGCAGCACGACGGTCGGCAGCAGCGCGAGCGGGAACCACCACGGGCCGCCGACCCACGGCAGCGCCAGGATCAGCAGCAGCTCGCACGCCGAGACGCCGTGGACGAACAGCTTGTTGCCGCGCGGCGAGGTGAGGGCGGCCACCGTGGGCCTGCCGACGCGCCGGTCGCCCGCCACGTCGTTGGTGTTGGAGTAGACGCCGAACAGCAGCGGGCCGAGGCCGAAGATGAGGGCCTGCACGATGACGACGCCGTCCACGGCGCCGGTGACGAGGCCGTACGGCGCGAGGACGAGCGCCCAGCCCAGCGCGGCCAGGAAGAACTCCTGGAACCCGCGGTAGCTCAGCTTGACGCCCCAGGAGTACTGCAGCGCGAAGAAGTACGTGACGGCGACCAGCGCGACGGTCCACACCGGACGGTGCGGCGCGAGCCACAGCGCGCCCGCCCACACCGCCGCGCCCACCACGGCGGTGACGAGCGCGAACCGGAGCACCTGCGGCTCGGTGAGCGTCCCCGCGACGAGCGGTTTCCGGTTGAGCTTGCGGGCCGGCGCGTCCGGGGCGTAGTTGGCGATGTCGCTGCCGTCGCGGTAGCCGGTGAGGTCGTCGAGGGCGACCATCGCGACGATGACGAACACCTCGCCGACCAGGAACACCGCCATGGTGGTCAGGACGCCGCCGTCGAACCGCAGCGCGGGCGCGAGCAGCGACCACACCACCAACACGCCGAGGTAGTAGTCGACGATGTCGAGCTTGGCGAGCTTCACGTACGCGCCGGTCGATCCGGGCGCGATGGTGGTCGTCATCGGAGCTTCCTCAGCTGTCGGGCCCGGCGTGCCGGGCGAACCGGCACACCTCGTCGGCGATGTGCTCCACCTGCGCGTCGGTCAGGTGGGGGTGGATGGGGAGGGCGAGCTGTCGCCGTGCGGCGGACTCGGCGGCGGGCCAGTCGCGGTCGGGTTGCGCGTGCCCGGCGAACGCGGGCTGCCGCGGCAGCGGGGCCCGGTAGTAGACGTGCGTGCCGATGCCGCGGGAGGCGAGGTGCTCGCGCAGCGCGTCCCGCCGCTCGGCCAGCACGGAGTAGACGTAGAAGCAGCGGCCGTCCCGGCCGGGCGGCGGCGCGAGGACACCCCGGCCGGCCAGCCCGGCGAACCGCTCGGTGTAGTAGTCGCCGATCCGCGCCCGCCGCTCCAGCCGCCGCGGCAGGCCGGCGAACCGGCGCAGCTGGAACGCGGCCATCACCTCGTCGAACCGGCTGTTGCCGCCGACGCGGTGGTGCACGAACCGCCGCACGCCGTCCTGGCCGTGGTTGCGCAGCATCCGCACGGCCCGGCCCAGCGCCGGGTCGCCGGTCACCACCATTCCACCCTCGCCGGGCATGCCGAACGTCTTGACCTGCACGAACGAGAACACGCCCGCGTCGCCCCAGGTGCCGGCGGGCCGGCCGGCGAGCACACCGCCCTGGGCGACCGCCGAGTCCTCCAGCAGCCGCGCGCCGGCGTCCGCGGCGATGCGCCGCAACGCGGGCATGTCGGCCATCACGGAGAACACGTGCGCGGGCATGATCACCTTGGTGCGCCCGGTGACCAGCTTGTCGACCTCGGCCGGGTCGACGACCATCGTCCACGGGTCGACGTCGGCGAACACGGGCGTCGCGCCGACCGCGAGCGGCGCGGACGCCAGGGGCGCGCAGCCGTAGGCGGGGACGATCACCTCGTCGCCGGGGCCGACGCCCATCGCCTGCAGCGCGAGCGTCAACGCGGACGTGCCGCTGCCGCACGCCACGGCGTCGGCGACGCCCAGCGAGTCCCGCAGCACGGCCTCGAACTCCGCGGTGCGCTCGCCGAGGATGAACCGCTGGTCCAGCGCGAGGCCGACCTCCTCGACCACTTCCAGCAGCAGGTCGCCGTCGAACAGGTCCGGCGGGAAGAACGGGATCGTCACGCGTGCCCCCCGGTCTGGAAGGAGCGGATCACGTCGCACACCCGGTCGACGTCGTCCACCGCCAGGTCCGGGTACAGCGGCAGGGCGAGCGTGCGGCGGCACGCCGCCTCCGCGTTCGGGAAGTCGCCCGGCCGGTGGCCGAGGTCGGCGAAGCACGGCTGGAGGTGCAGCGGCACCGGGTAGTACGTCTCGGTGCCGACGCCGTGCGCGGCGAGGTGCGCGGCCAGCTCGTCGCGCCGGTCGACCTCGATCACGTACACGTAGAAGACGCCGCGCACGCTCGCCCGGCGGGGCAGGACCGACGGCAGCTTCCGCACGCCCGGCACCCCGGTCAGGCCCCGCGCGTACCGGTCGGCGAGCTCGGCGCGGCGGCGGATGTCGGCGTCGAGCCGCCCCAGCTTCGCCAGCAGCACGGCGGCCTGGACGTCGTCCATCTTGCTGTTCACGCCGACGAGGCCGGTGGTGGTGGCGATGCCGGGGAAGTTGTCGATCGTGGGGCCGAACCGCCCGTGGTGGCGCAGCGCGCTCACGGTCTCCGCCACTTCCGGGTCGTTCGTGATGACCGCGCCCGCGTCGCCGAGCGCGCCGAGGGTCTTGGTCGGGAAGAACGACAGCACTCCCCCGGCGCCGAGCAGGCCCGCGTGCACGCCGTCGTGGCGCATCCCGATGGCCTCGGCGCTGTCCTCGACCAGGGTGAGGCCGAGCCGGCGGGCCACGGCGAGCAGCCCGGTGAGGTCCGCGGGCTGGTGGAAGAGGTGCGCGGGCATGACGAACCGGGTGCGCGGCCCGGCGACGGCGGCGACCGCGTCGGGGTCGAGGCCGTAGCCGTCGGGCTCGATGTCGGCGAACACCGGGCGCCCGCCCGCCGGCACGACCGAGGACGCCGAGGCGATGAACGAGAACGCGGGGACGACCACCTCGTCGCCGGGGGCGAGCCCGCAGGCGCGCAGCAGCAGCACGAGGGCGTCGGTGCCGCTGTTGACGCCGACGACGTGCGCCGCGCCGGTGTACGCGGCCAACGCGCTTTCCAATTCGAGGACTTTGCGGCCGTGCGAGTATTTCCCGTTCTCGATGACGTCAACGATGTGCCCTCGCGTTGTCGGCCACAAATCCGAAAAGGTTGCCGATTGCGTGAAGAATGGCACGGTCAGCGCACTCACCTCCGCTGTCGCCGGTTCCGCCGGCGAGCGTATGACAGCCCACCGGAGGAACCACGCCCCGCACGCGAGTTCACTCTTCCTGGTCAATTCGGCGAGCCGGTGTTGACAGCGCGACGTGCATTGGGACAACGTCGGGCCCGTCAATTGGGGTCACAAGTCGCAATTCCCGATGCCTTCCAACGGATCAAGACGGGGCTCAATAGTGCGGACACTCGTCGTGGGGCTGGGTCGGGCCGGGGCGGAGCTGCACCTGCCGGTGCTGGCCAGGGCCCGGACCTCGGTCCCGCAGTTGTTCGACGACCGGCCGATCGTGGCCTGCGACCCGCGGCGGCTACCCGCCGAACGCCCGGGGCTCGCGATGGCGGGCAGCCTCGCCGAGGCGGCCGACCTGCTCGCCCCCGCCGACGCGGTGGCGCACGTGTGCACGCCGCCGACCGTGCGCGCCGAGGTGATGGCCGAGCTGGCCGAGCGCGGGTTCCGCAACGTGATCGTGGAGAAGCCGCTGGCCGCCGACACCGACGACCTGGCCAGGGTGATCCGGCTGCGCCGCAAGCACGGCCTGCGGATCGCGGTGGTCGAGCCGTGGCTGACCAGCTCCCTCACCACGCGGCTCACCGAGCTGCTGCGCGGCGGCACGCTCGGCGAGGCGAAGTCCATCTCGATCGTGCAGAACAAGCCGCGGTTCCGCCGCTCGCTGACCAGGCCCAGCCACCAGACCGCGTTCGACGTGGAGCTGCCGCACGGTGTGGGCCTGGCGCTGCGCCTGGCGGGCAGCGCGCGGGTCACCCACGCGGCCGGCTACGACCTGACCGTGGGCGACGTCGTCGTGCCGCGCATGGGCGGCGCGCGGATCGGCCTGCGGCACAACAGCGGCGTCCGCACGGAGATCAGCTCCGACCTCACCTCCCCGGTGCGGGAGCGCCGGATCACGGTGGAGTTCGAGAAGGGCAGCGCGGTCGGGCACTACGCGGTCAGCGACGACGACGACCACTCCCAGCTCACCGTCACCGTGAACGGGCGGCGGGAGCACGAGGTGCTGCGGGACGACTCGCTCACCGAGTGGGTGGTCCGCGCCTACCGGATGTTCCAGTCGGCGGGCGACCAGCACGCGCGCGGGTTCGCGTTCGCCACGGACGTCGTGCAGCTGCTCGCGGTGGCCAAGAACATCTGCGCCGAGCCGGTGGTGCCCTCCGCGCGCGGCGAGGCGTCCTCCGGCCCGGTGACCGCCCATGCCCGCTGACCGCACGCCCACCGACCCCGTGCCCACTGACCTCGCGACCGCCGGCACTGCGCCCACCGACCCCGCGCCCGCTGACGGCGTGCCCACCGAGGGCGTGCTCACCGATGGCGTGCCGGAGCCCGTGCTGGCGGGTATCACCGACGAGGCCGCCCCCGACCTGGCCGGGCAGCTGGCCGTGCTGGCCGAGCTGGGCTGGTCGCACGTCGAGCTGCGCACGGTCGACGGCCGCGCGGTCGCCCACCTCGATGACGCCGAGTTCGCCGGGCTCGCGAAGACCCTGGCCGCGCACGACGTGCGGGCGGTGTGCCTGGCGTCGCGGATCGGCGGGTGGGCGCGGCCGGTGAACGCGCCCTTCGAGCACGACCTGGCCGAGCTGGACGTGCTGCTGCGCCGCTGCGCCGAGCTGGGCACCCGGTACGTGCGGATCATGTCGTACCCGAACGCGGGCCTGTCCGAGCGGCGCTGGCGCGACCGGGTGGTCGCCCGCGTGTCGCTGCTCGCCGAGCGCGCCGGCACGGCCGGGGTCGTGCTGCTGCACGAGAACTGCTCCGGCTGGGCGGGCACGAGCGCGGAACGCGCGCTGGAGCTGCTGGCGGCGGTCGACAACCCGGCGTTGCGGCTGCTGTTCGACACCGGCAACGGCGTCGCGCACGGCTACGACGGGCACGCGATGCTGCGCGAGGTCGTCTCGCACGTGGAGCACGTGCACGTCAAGGACGCCGTCGGCGACCGGTTCGTGCCGCCGGGCGCCGGTCACGCGCGGGTCGCCGACTGCGTGGAGCTGTTGCGCGCCCACGGTTACCGGGGCGCGTGGTCGCTGGAACCGCACGTGTCGCTGCTCCCCCACGAGTCGGGCGCGCTCGCCCCGGACGCCGCGGCGGCGTTCGTCGCGGCCGGTCGGGCGATGGCCGGGCTGGTGCGGTGAGCGGGACGGCACCATGATCGGGGACGGCACCATGATCGGGACGGCGCCGTGATCGGCGAGGACCGGGACCTGCTGCTGCGGCTGCTCGCGCTGCCCACCGCCGGACCGCTGGAGACGGCCGACGACGTCCACCTCTGGGAGGCGATGCAGCTCTACTCGGACGCCGCCGAGGGGTTCGGCCTGCGCACCGTCCACCTCGCGGCGGCACGGGAGGCCGACGTGCTGCGCCCGGACGTGCCCGCCGCCGTGCGCGAGGCGATCACCGCGGACCCGGGGTTCCTGGCGTGCCAGCCGAGCGCGGTGCTGCGGGTCGGCGACGCCGACCCGACCGTGATGTTCAACGTGCACCTCGACACCGTCGCGCCGTTCGAGCCGGCCGGGTTCGACGGCGTGCGGTTCCACGGTCGCGGCGCGATCGACGCCAAGGGACCGGCGGTGGCGCTGCTGGCCGGGGTGCGCGCCGCGATGGCCGACTCCGCCGTGGGCCGCGACGTCAGCGTCCTGGTGCAGGCGGTGTCCGGCGAGGAGGGCGGCGCGATGGGCGTCTTCGGCACCCGCCCCCTGGTCGAAGCCGGTTTCCACGGCAGCCTCAACGTGTTCTGCGAGCCGACCGGCCTGCGCTACCTGCCCCGCTCCACCGCCGCCATGACGGCCTGCGTCCGGGTCGCCGGCGAAGACGCCATCGACGACCGGCCGCACGTCGGGCACAACGCGTCGGTGCTGCTGGGGTTCCTCGCGCAGCACCTCGCCGGCGCGCTGGCGGGCCGGGTGCCCGACGGGCAGGTGTGCGTCGCCGGCCTGCACACCGGGCACCTGCACAACCGCGTATACGGCACCGGCGAGCTGCTGCTGAACCTCTCCTACGGCAGCACGGCGTCCGCGCGGGCCCTCGGCGACGCCGTGGAGACCGCCCTGCGCGACGGGCTGGCCGAGTTCACCGCCCGGTTCCGCGACGTGGCACCCTTCCACCGCACCGCCGTCGACGCCGCCGCCATCACGCACCTCGTGTGGCGCAAGCGCGGCCTGCCCGCCCTGCCACCCCAGGACGTGCCGCTGCTCGACACCGTCGCGCCCCGGTGGCCCGACGACGAACCCGCGTTCACCTGCGACGCCATCTGGCTGGCCGACGTGCCCGGCGCCCGGACCGCCGTGCTCGGCCCCGGCTCGCTGGCCGCCAACAACGCCCACGCGCGCGGCGAGCACGCCGACGTCGCCGACCTCGACCGGTTCTCCGCCGTGGTGCGGGACATCGTCGTGCGGTTCGCGCGGAACGGAGGAACATGACCGTCCTGGTGCCCTACCCGACCCTGCTGGCCACCGTCGCCGACGTCTTCCGCGAACGGGGCGTCCCACCCGACCGGGCCGCGGTCGCCGCCGAGGCGCTGTGCCACGGCGACCTCACCGGCATGAGCACGCACGGCCTGGTCAACCTGACCCGGCTGTACCTGCCCCTGTTCGACTCCGGCCGCACCGACCCGACCGCCGGCATGGAGGTGCTCACCGACCTCGGCGCGTCCGTCCTCGCCGACGCCCGCCGGGCCCTCGGGCTCTGGTCGGCGTCACAGGCGGTGGAACTGGCCGCCGCACGCGCCGCCCGCCACGGCGTCGGCCTGGTCACCCTGCGCGGCGCGACGCACATCGGCTGCGCCGGCTACCACGCGGCACGGGCCACCGCGCACGGCATGATCGGGTTCATCGCCTCGAACTGCGGCGGCCAGCGCATCGCCCGCCCACCGGGTGGCCGCGAGCCCGCGCTCGGCACGAACCCGCTCGCGCTGGCCTGCCCGGCGGGCGACCGGCCGCCGTTCGTGCTGGACATGAGCACGACCGTGGTGCCGACCGGCCGCATCCGCGCGGCGGCGCGCGCCGGCGAGGAGATCCCACCGGGCTGGCTGGCCGACGACGACGGCGCCCCGGTGACCGACCCGGCCGCGTTCGACCGCGGCGACGGGCACCTGCTGTGGCTGGGCGGCACACCGGAAACGGGCGCCTACAAGGGTTTCGGGCTCGGCCTGCTGGTGGAGGTGCTGGGCGCCCTGCTGCCCGGCGCCGCCCTCGGCCCCACCTCCGCGGTGTCGCGGGACGACGACATCGGCGTCACGGCGCTGGTGTTCGCTCCGCACGCCCTGCGGTCCGGGTTCGCCGACGACGCGTCGGCCCTGTTCGGCGCGATCCTCGGCGCCACGCCCGTCGACCCCCGCGGACCCGTCTCGTACCCCGGCCAACACGAAGGCGAACGCGCGCGGTGGCGCCGCACCCACGGCGTGCCCCTCCCGGCGGAGCTGTACGAAGAGCTGCGCGCCGTCGCACCGGCCCTGCGAGCCGCCGGATGACCGCCCCGATCCGGCTCGGCGTGGTCGGCCTGGGCGTGATCTCGCGGTTCTACCTGGCCGCGATCGCCGACTCGCCGAGGTTCGAACTGGCCGCCGTGTGCGACCCCGACGACCGCGCCACCGCCGGCCACCCCGTGCCCGCCCACCGCTCGCACCAGGAGATGCTCGACGCCGGCGGGCTCGACGCCGTGGTGATCACCGCGCCGAACGACGTCCACGCCGGCGTCGCCCTGGACGTCATCGCCCGCGGCCTGCCGGTGTGCGTGGAAAAACCACTGGCCACCACCCTGCGCGACGGGCTCGCCGTGGCCGACGCCGCACGGCGGCACGACGTGGCGCTGTTCACCGCGTTCCACCGCCGCTACAACGCCCACGTCCTCGCCCTGCACGACAAGCTCGCCGGCGCCGCGCCCGTCACCGGCCTCACCGTCCGCTACCTCGAACGCATCGAGGAGCACGTCGGCCACGACCGCTGGTACCTCGACCCGGCCCGGTCCGGCGGCGGCTGCGTCGCCGACAACGGACCCAACGCCCTCGACCTCGTCCGCCTGTTCCTCGGCGACGTGGCCCTGGAGTCCGCCCGCATCACCCGGGTCGACGGCATCGACCGGCAGGCCGTGCTCCACGTGCGCGGCACCGCGCCCGCCGAGGTCGAACTGGACTGGTCGCACCCCGGCGAGACCAAGGACGTCACCGTGCGACTCGCGGACGGAACCGTGCTGCGGGCCGACATGCTCGCCGGCTACGACGAGTTCAAAGGCTCCCTGTGGCACGAGTACACGGGCGTGCTCCACGACTTCGCACGCGCCGTCGACCTGCGGTCGGCGTGGCGGGACGGCGGCCTGGCCGCCTTGGACCTGGTGGACGAGTGCTATCGACGAGAGGGCGAGTGATGCTGGAGGACGGCGAGAAGCGAGCGGTCGGCAGCCGGGTCGTGAAGGTCCTGGTGCACCGCCGCGACGACCGCGGCATGAGCCTGGAGCCGTTCGCGAGCCGCTGCGTGCGCCGCGGCGAGGTGCACGAGCTGGTGACCACCGACCACGACGACACCACACCGGGCGCGCGCGTCGACCGCGTCGCGTTCCTCGGCTTCGTGGAGATCGACAACGCGGGCGTCATCGACCGCGGCGACGAGGTGTGGTGCGACGGCGAACTGGTCGGCACCGTCCTCGGCTTCGACGCCTGCCACCACCCGAACCACTACAACATCCTGGTCACCACCACCACGCCCCGCACCGGACCGGAGATCGGCCTGCGCCCGGAGATGGACGTCGTGTTCTGCCCCGCCGTCGTGCCGGCGCCGACCGCCGTGCCGGCCCTCTAGGCGACCTCGTCACACACGGCGGCGGCGCCCCGGGAATGATCCCCGGGGCGCCGCCGCACGTCGTCAGGTCAGTGACCCAGGAGCGGCACGTCCAACGTGCCGAAGTGGTAGGCGCGCACCGCGCCGACCAGCTCGTCCACCGTCAGCTTGCCGTTGCCGCTGGTGTCGATCGTGCGGAACGCCTCGACCGCCGACGACGCGTCCACGCCGATCGCCTCCAGCCACCGGCGGAATTCCGCCGGGCTCACCTCGCCGTCGCCATCGGTGTCGCACAGGCCCACCATGGCCGCGACCGTCGGCCGCACGACCCGGTTGAACCCCGCGTCGCCCTCCGCGAACACCTGCGCCTCGACCACGCTCAGGAACTGGTCCTCGGTCATCGCGCCGTTCGCGCCGACACCGGCCTTCGTCGCCAGGAACTCGAACATGGCGATGTAGGCTTCGATCAGGGCCCGCGCCTGCGGCGACGACGGCTCCTCGCCGAACGCCGCGATGATGCGGTGCGCCTCGGCCTCGTAGTCGGCCTTCTCGATCCGGCCGTTGCCGTTGACGTCCCACTTCTCGAAGCGCTTCTTGAGCCGGTCGTTCTTGACCGTCGTGGACATGACCATTCGGGACACTCCTCAGTGTGAAAAGTCCGGTTCCGGCGACAACGCCGGAACCGACGTGCCTACGTTTCGTGTTTCGTGTTTCGTGTTTCGTCTTGCGGTTCGTCTCGTGCCGACCAGCCAATTGCCGATCCGGTCCGGAAAACACACCCGGACCCGACCACTACAGGCGCATGACCTCCCCTCCCGGCACGCTGCCCGTCACGTCGAGCAGCAACCGCGCCTCACGGGCCACCAGGCCCAGGTCGTAACCGCGGTGCGCGACGAGGAGCACGGTGGCGTCGCTCGCCCGCAGCGCGGAGTCCAGGTCGGCGACCGGCGGCCCGAGCGCGGGCACCACCCCGGCCACCGGGTCGTGGTAATCCACCACCGCGCCCAGCGACCGCAGCTCGTCCGCGATCCGGAACGCGGCCGACTCACGCGTGTCCGGCACGTCGGCCTTGTACGACACACCCAGCAGCAGCACCCGAGCCCCGGCCACCGGCACGCCCTCGCGGGTCAGCATCCGCACGGTGCGCTCCACCACGTAGGACGGCATCGCCGAGTCCACCCGCCGCGCGGCCTCCACCACGCCCAACCGCGCGCCTTCCCGACGCGCCTTGTCCAGCAGGTAGCGCGGGTCGACCGGGATGCAGTGCCCGCCGACACCCGGTCCCGGCGTGAACGGCGCGAACCCGAACGGCTTGGTCGCCGCGCAGTGCAGCACGTCCCACACGTCCACGCCCAGCCGGTCGCAGAACACCGCGATCTCGTTGACCAGCGCGATGTTCACGTACCGGTAGGTGTTCTCCAGCAACTTCGCCATCTCGGCCTCACGCGTGCCGCGCGCCACCACGACCGTGTCCACGAACCGGCTGTAGAAGGTGGCGCAGTGCTTCGCGCACAACGGCGTGTGCCCGCTGACCACCTTGGGCGTGTTGCGGATGCCGTAGTGCCGGTTGCCGGGATCGATGCGCTCGGGCGAGTAGCCGAGCGGGAAGTCCTCGCCCGCGACCAGACCGTGCCGCTCCAGGATCGGCCGCAGCACCTCGTCCGTCGTCCCCGGGAAGCTGGTCGATTCGAGCACCACCAACGTCCCCGGTCGCAGCTGGTCGGACACCGTCGCCGCCGCCGCCCGGACCGCGCCGAGGTCGGGCCGCCCGTCCGGGCCCAGACCGGTGGGCACGCAGATCACCACCGTGTCCGCGCCGGCGATCACCGCCGGGTCGCCCGTGGGCGTGAAACCCCTGGCACGCATGGCCCGCAACTCGGTCGACGGCACGTCCAGCACGTGCGAACGGCCCTCGGTGAGCGTGCCCACCACGTCCGGGCTCGTGTCGTACCCGGCCACCGACAGGCCGGCCGCGCTCGCGGCCGCCGCCAGCGGTAGACCTACGTAGCCGACTCCGACCACGACCAGATCGAACGGCACTTGCGCCCTTTCCACGGCCTCGACCCCGCTCGCCCGCGGGTGAGGTGTCGTTGGCAGATCAGTTGTCCCCGTTGTCGCCGGTGTCCCGGACGGCACGCCGCCGGCCACGCCGGTCAGGCCCGGAACGCGGCGCCGAACGTGGGCACGTGCGTGCCGTACCCCGGCTCCACCGTCACGAGCGGTGACACGCACAGCGGGTCACCGAAGATCGTGACGTCACCGTCGGTGAGGTTCGCCAGGACGTGCGCGCCGGCCGGGAGCCGCCGGCAACCCACGGGGTTGTCGTAGTTCTCCAGCGGCACCGCCTCGACCGAGAACACCACGACCTTGCCGGTCGCGGCCTGCGCCGCAGGCCCGAGGGGAACCAGCAGCACCGCCGCGACAAGCCCGCTGAGCACCACGCCGAACAGGCGTTTCATCCGTCGCCTCCGCACTAGGGTTCATTGCTGTCCGCAAGCTAACAGTCACCCAGAGCAAGAAGCAGCGGCGGAACCCAACACCACTCGGGCAGGTTGCGGCCCGTCCGCCGACGTTCATCCGGTTGGTCGTGACACGCCTAGCCGGTGTGGTTGTCGGCGATCCGCGAACCGATCGGGTTCACAAGGTCGAGCGATGCCACCCCGGTCCGCGACCGGGTTCAGAAGGAAATCAGACGCACCGCGTGACAATCCCCGGACCGGCACCGCTCAAGAACCTGACAGCGACCACACAAGTGAGGCAGCCTCGGTCCGCGAGAACGCCGCACACGTCGGCAGCCGCCGCCCGTCACACCACTGTCCACATGGGACAGGCATGGCCATTCGGACAACACACGCGTTCGAGGCCCACATCCGACCGTGAGGCCACAGCCCCGGAACGTCGGAACGCCTGCCCTCACCCGCCCGAAGACGGAGGAGGACAGGCGTTCCGGGAAAGACGCCGGGGGCTCAGCCCCAGATCGACGTCGCCCACTCGGGGTGGTCGATGAACGGGTTGCGGTTGCGCTGGAACGTGTCGTAGATGACCTGGTTCCGACGCTTCTCGAACGCGTCCGGCGGGTCCTGCGCGTTCCACTGCAACAACACCGACAGCTTGCCGTGGTACGGCGCCGTGCCGTTGCTGACGCTGTTGTTCATCTCCAGGTTCGGGTAGCCGTCGTTGCCCTCGTACCGCACGGCCATGTAGAAGAGCATCCGCGCGACGTCGCCCTTCACGGCGTTGCGCGGCTCCCACGAGTCCGCGTCGGTGTAGTTGCCGGGCGCCTCGGCGACCGGCGCGCCGCCGAGGTCGAAGTCCTTGTTGCCGCGGGTGGCGTTGACCGACACGTCGGTCGGCCGCAGGTGGTGGACGTCCGTGCCGGGACCGGTCGCCGTGCCGAAGTCGCCGTGCGACTTGGCCCAGACGTGCTCGCGGTTCCAGTCGTCGGGGTCGCCGCCGTTGAGGGTCTTGCTCTGCGAGCGCCCCGTGTACAACAGGATGACGTTGGCGCTGTTGTTCGGGTCCTGGTCGGTGACCTTCAACGCCTCCCACACCTGGTCGTAGGAGAGCTTGGCGTTGGTGCGGATGATGCTGTTCAACGCGGTCTTCAACGACGCGCCGGTCTTGCCCAGCGCGTCGCGGTAGTACGTGTCGTCGTAGCCGCCGCCCGGCGTCGTGGACGACGTGGTGGTGGGGCCCGTGGTGCTCGTCGGTGTCGTGCCGGCGTGCGCGAACGCGGTCGGCGACGTGAGGCCGGGGTGCGAGAAGTACGCGCTGAGCGGACCGGTGACGTCGATGCGCGCGCCGAGCAGGCCGGGGTTGGTCCGCAGGCCCCACTGGGCCCGGAACGCCGACGTGATCTGCACGTACAGCATCTGGCTGGTGCTGGTCTGGCTGGGCGAGTCGGCCAGGGCCAACGCGTAGTCGGACGGGAAGTTCGACCGCACCACGGTGTTCGTCGCGGTGGGCTGGCCGACCACGTACCCGCGGACGGTGGCCGACGCGCCGGTCTGCCGGCCGATGGCCTCGGCGACGGTGATCGGCGTGGCGCCGGCGGCGGCGGTCGGGATCAGCAGGGCCGCGGCGACGGTGACGACGGAAACGACAAGGGCAAGGGGATGCAGCAGGGGTCGTACTCGCACGAAGGTGTCTCCTCCCCGGGTGCGGCGGCGCAGGGTGGCCGCACGCAGGCAGGATCGCACGAAAAATCACTCGTCAGAGTGAATGATCAACGAACATTCATCGTAACGAGACGAGCCGGTTCCCCAGAGTGACCTTTGGTCAACACTGAAGTAATTGAGGCGGCAAAGAACCACCGCACACGTTCACGTTCACGGAGGTGGTCACAGCAGGGCAGCGTCAGCCCGCCATCGACACCGGTTCCGGCGCGCGGTTCGACAGCGCGGCCACGCTCCGATCACGCGTCCACTCGGCCACACGCGGACCGAGGACGCGGTACACCTCCGGGTCCAGCGCCATGCCGGTGTGGCTGCTGCTCACCTCGACGCAGTCGGCGCACGGGTCGGCGCACAGCTCCCACGGCGCGATGGCGTCGTTGCGCGAGTACACCGAGATGGCGGGCACCTCCAGCGGCTGCCCCATGGCGGCGGAGTTCGTGTCGTAGCACGGGCCCGCGAAGCAGTCCTGGTCCACGAGCCCCGGCAGGCCGGCCGCGGACAGGCGGGCGAGCTTGCGTGCCACCCGGACCACGCTCGGGTGCGCTCCCAACTGGTCCAGCACGGGGCTGGCGAGCATCACCAGGCCACGCACCAGTTCGGGCCTGCGCACGGACAGCAGCCGCGACAGCCCGCCACCCCGGCTCTGTCCGAACAGGATCACCTTCCCGCCGGTCGCCTCGGCGTGTGCCTCCAGCCGACGTTCCAGGCGGTCGAGCAGGGTCGTCGTGCAGCCGACGTTGAGGCCGATGCGGGCGCCGATGGGCACGTAACCGCGTTTGCGGAACCAGGTGGCGGTCAGGCGCAGGCTGGCGTCGCCGAAACCGAAACCGGGCACGAGCAGCACTCCGGCGCCGCGTCCCTGGTCCGGGTCGGCGTCCCGCCACGCCGGGTCCGCGAGCAGGCGCGGGATGCCGAGCATCGCGATGAGCACCTGTTCCCTTGCCGCCGCACGCGTCACGTCCACCACGCCCATCCACACCCTCCCTGTCCGGACGTCCGGGCCGCCAGGATTCCCCGTGCGCGGCGGCCGAATCCTGTTCCGCGCCGTCGTTTGCCGCCGAGAACGGCGGGAACCACAGTGCTATGTGGTTGTGGAGGCCGCCGGGCGTGTACCGGCCGCAGGAAGACACGTGGCTGATGGCCGAGGCCCTGGCGGGTGCGGGGATGCCGCGGGGCGGGCGCGTGCTCGACGTGTGCACGGGGACCGGCGCGTTGGCGGTCACCGCGGGGCTGGCCGGGGCCGGCGAGGTGACGGCGGTCGACCTGTGTCGGCGTGCCGTGCTGGCCGCCTGGGTCAACGCCCGGCTGCGCGGCGTGGACGTGCGCGTGCGGCGCGGCGATTTCGGGGATCTGGTGGGCCGGGGCGAGTACGACGTCGTGACCGCCAACCCGCCGTACGTGCCGAGCGTCGCGGTGCCGGACCGCGGCCCGGCGCGGGCGTGGGACGCGGGGCCTACGGGCCGTTCCGTGCTCGACCGGCTGTGCGCGGTGCTGCCGTTGTTGCTGGCGGCCAAGGGTTTCGGGCTGATCGTGCACTCGACGTTGTCCGATCCGGACGTCACGCTGCGGCAGTTGCGCGGCGGCGGTTTGAAGGCGTCCGTCGTGGCCCGCCGGACCGTCCCGTTCGGACCCGTGATGCGCCGCCGGGCCGACTGGCTGGCCCGGCGGGGTCTCATCGAGGACGACCAGGAGCAGGAGGAGCTGGTGGTGATCCGTGCCGACGCCGCGTGACGCACGAGTGGTGACCGTCGTGCCCGGCGGGCCGATCCTGGTGGAAGGGCCCGTCGAGCTGCGGTTGGACGACGGCACGGTGGTGTGCTCGGACCGGTTCGTGGTCGCGGTGTGCGCGTGCCGCCGCAGCAAGCGCTACCCGTTGTGCGACACGAGCCACCGCAAGCGGCACTGACGGCGAGGGCGGTCAGGGGCCGGGCGCGTCAGAGGGGTCAGAGGGGCAGGCGCAACGCCGTCCGCCCCTCTTCCCACGCGCCCAGCAGGTGCTCGCCCAGGCGTTGTTCCAGCAGTTCCGTGCCCTGCACGCCGAACACCACCGACGCGGTCAGCTCCGGTTCCCGGGCGACGAGGTCGCCGATGACGTCCCGGCGCATGACCTGCTCGTGCACCGCGTCCGCCTCGATGTGCTCGGTGAAGAACTCGACGCAGTCGGGGTGGGCGCCCATCCGCTCCAACGCCTTCGCCATCCGCGTCGCGCTGGGCGCGGTGGTGATCTCGGCGGCGGCGAAGTGCCCCACCAGGGCGCCGCGCAACGACCGGTGCAGGCCGCACAGCGACATGAAGTTCACCGTCGCCAGCATCACGGCCGGCGCGTGCTCGAGGTACCGCAGGTAGCCGTCGTCGAGCCCGGCGCCGACGAGGAGGTCCCCGAACAGGCGCGAGTGCATGCGGTCGGCGCGTCCGCCGCCGAACTCGTCGAACTCGACCGCCACCAGCGCGGCCTTGGCCTTGCCGCGCAGGCGTGGGATCACCCACGCGTGCGGGTCGGCTTCCTTCAGGTGGTAGATCGAGCGCAACGCGAGGTACTCCCGCATCTGCCACCACTCGCCCTCGTCCTTGAGGTGGTGGCTGACGCCCACGCCGTCGACCGGTTCGACCAGCAGTTCGCCCAGCACGGCGTCGAGGTCCGTGCCGCCGGGCACGTCGGCGCGCAGCGCGTCCAGGAACACCCGTTCGAGCGCGGCCCGGAACCGCAACAGGCCCGGGTCCCACTCCCACTCGTCCGACACGCCGGCGAAGCCCTGGTAGTGCAGCTCGTAGCACACGTGCAGGGCGAGTTGGAGGTCTTCGCCGTAGGCGTCCGCCTCGACGTGCGAGGGCAGGTCGGCCGCCGGCGGGTCGGCGCGCAGGGCGTTGACGACGGCGCCGGACAGGGGTCCGCGCGGCGTGGGCAGCACGGCCCGGTCCGGGGTGCGGTGGGCGGTGCGGTCGGCCTGGTCCACAGTGGTCATGGCGCTGGACTACCCGTTCCGGCCGGGGTGCACGCGAGCAGATCGACGGCGTCTTCGGGTGAACCGGCGGCACGCTGCCGCTCGGCGCCCGTCCCGTCCGTCAGCACGCGGCTCACGAGCGACCGGACCAGGTCGCGGTCGTCGCCCAGCGCGTCGGACACGTGCTCCAGCAGCGCCTCCACCAGCTCGACCGCGGGCACCTGGCGGCCGGCGAACGGGTCGACGCCCCAACCGGTCAGCCCGTACCGGGCGGCGGACCACACGGCGGCGGCCAGCACCTGCTCGTCCAGCTCCGGCGGCTCACCGGCGGCGCGCGCGGTGTCCACGAGCGCCCTGGTCAGGCCCGCTTGCAGCACGGCGTCGTCCACCGTCGCGGCCGTGTCCGCCGCGCGGACCTCCACGGTCGGGTACCGGGGCGACGGCCGGGCCAGCCAGAACGTCATGCTGCCGTCCACCAGCACCCCGCAGTCGACCAGCCGGGCCACCAGCTCGTCGTGCCGGGCGGCGGTCCGCAACACCGGCGGCACTCCCGAACCGGGGAACCCCGCCTGCTGGAGCATCCGGCCGCTCGCGTACCCGGTATCACGGCCCTGGTCGAACGGCGAGTTCCCGCTCAGGGCCAGCAACGTCGGCAGCCACGGCCGCAGGTGGTCGGCGACGTGCACCGCCGTGTCCCGGTCGGGCACGCCGACGTGCACGTGGCAGCCGCAGCACTGGTAGTCCGTCACCTGGGCCCGGTACATGCCCTCGATCCGGGTGAACCGCTCCCCCACGCTCAGCGGCGGCGCGGGATCGGCCAGGGGCGGCGTGCCGGACGCGACGAGCAGCAGCCCCTCGGCGCGCGCGGCGTCGGCCAGCGCACGGCGGCCCGCCACCAGCTGGTCCCGCAGTTCCGCCAGGTCCGCGCAGACGCCGGTGGCGAACTCGACCTGCGTGCCGATCAGCTCGCGGTGGACCGCCGACCCCGGCGGCAGGTCGCCGACGCGGGACAGCACCTCGACGGCCCGTGCCACCGGGCGACGCGTCGACGGGTCCACGAGGAGGAACTCCTCCTCGACGCCCACGGTCATCAGGCGGGATCACGCCGGGGCAGCGGCTTGGTCGCGGGGCCCTCCAACACCGAACCGTCCACGTCGAAGCGGGAGCCGTGGCACGGGCAGTCCCAGCTGCGCTCGGCCGGGTTGAACCGCACCAGGCAGCCCAGGTGCGTGCAGCGCAACGACACGCCGTGCACGCCGCCCGCCTCGTCGCGGTAGACACCGGCCTTGCCGCTGCCGTCGCGCACCACGCGCGCCTCCCCGACCGGCACCTCGGCGACGGAGTCCACCTCGGCCCGCTTGAGTCGGTCGCCGACCAGGTCCACGGCGACCTTGGCGTTCAGCTTCGCGAGCTTCGGCGTGGCGCCGAGCGTCATCCGGTGCGGGCTGAACCGCTCGGTCAGGCTGTTCGACCGGCCCACGATGAGGTCGGTCAGCAGCTCGGCGGCCATCGTGCCGTTGCTCAGGCCCCACTTCATGAACCCGGTCGCGCCGTACAGCGTGGTCGAGCCCGGCGTGTACGGGCCGATCATGGGCAGGTTGTCGTAGGGCGTCGGGTCCTGCGCGGACCAGCGGTGGGTGACCTCGCCGACGTCCCAGTGCTCGCGGGCGAACGCGGCCAGCTCGTCGTACGGCTCGCCCGGCGACGAGCCGGTCGCGTGGCTGCGGCCGGAGACGATCAGCAGGTCGCCCGACCGCGACAGCGACCAGGTGGGGCTGCCCGCGCTGATGGCGAGGCCGGTCGGCGGCGTGCCGGACTTCAGCGTCACGGCGACGCAGTAGGAGCGCATGGGTTCCAGCCGCGCGAAGTACAGGCCGCGGTCCAGGATCGGGTAGTGCGTGGCCACCACGACCCGTTCGGCGACGACGGTTCCCCCGTCGGTGTGAACGCGGGCCGGCTTGCCGTCCTCGATGCGCTGCACGCGGCTGCCCTCGAACACGCGGGAGCCTTCGCCGTCCACGATCTCGGCGAGGCCGCGCACGTACTTCGCGGGGTGGATGAGCAGCTGGTCGTCCAGCCGCACCGCGCCCGCCACCGGGAACGGCACGCCCATCAGCTCGCCGCGGTCGCGGGACACCGGCAGCCCCGCCTTGATGGCGGCGGTGGCCTCCTCCTCGATGGAGGACAGCTCGCTCTCGTCGAACGCGAAGGTGTAGGCGGGCATGCGGCGGAGCTCGCACTCGACGCCCTCTTCGGACGCCAGCGCCGCCACCCGCTCGACGGCCGCCACGTTGCCGTTGGCGTAGTCGGCCGCCGCGTCGGCCCCGTGCTTCTTCTCGATGGTCGAGTACATTGTGGACTGGAGCGCGGTCACCTTGGCGGTGTTGTTGCCGCTCACCCCGCTGCCCACCCGGTCGGCCTCGACGAGCGCGACCCGCAGTCCCGCGCGCTTGAGCAGCAACGCCGTGGTGACACCCGTGATGCCGCCGCCGACCACCGCCACGTCCACCGAGGTCTCGCCGGTGAGCGCCGGGAACCGGCCGTGCGGGATCGCCTCCGACCACAGCGAGTGCCGGGCCGTCGTCGTCGCTTCCGTCATGTTCTAGCTCATACCCGGGACTTCCGTGTTCGAACCTCCGCCGGCGCGGTAACCCCGGCGCATGCGCACCTTCGCCGATCTCGCCGACCTCGTCACGTTGGTAGAGGACCGCGCGCCCGCACGCGAGCTGTACGTGCGCTGGTCGCAGGGGCCGGAAGCGGACAGCGACCGGCGCAGCCGGGACGGGCTGAGCGGCGTGCGGCTGCCGGGCCTGTCCGCCAACTCGCTGGCGATCGAGCCGTGGTGGGGCGACCGGCCGCTGCGGCTCTGGGTGGCGCGCCGCCTGCACGACTACCGCCACCTGCGGGAACGCCGTGGTCCGGGCACGCGGCCGTGGATCCTGGAGGGCACCGAGGTGGGCCGCGGGCCGGACAACGAGCCGCTGGTCGAGTGTGGTCACCCGATCGGGTGGATCGCGGACGACGTGCTGGAGGAGTGCGAGCGCCTGGTAGACGAGCACGCCGCCACGAACTGGGGCCCGCTGGACCGCGAGGGCTAAGCCCTTTCCGATACCGGCACAGCCGGGAACCCCGCGGCGCTAGCCGACGGTGAACGTCCTGGTCGCGCCGGTGAACGCGGTGATCCCGCCCGTCCACCCGCTCTTCCAGTTCCCGTGGTGCACGAGGCGGTAGGCGCCGGCCGGCGTGTCGGCGGGGATCGTCCACGTGACGGTGGCGTTCGAGTTCGCGACGCCCTCGCGCTGCCAGCGGTAGCGGGTGGACCAGTCGCCGTCGTCGGCGTGCCGGGTCCACCGGCCGTCCACCAGGCGCTGGACCTCCAGGAACGTGCCGTTGCGGCGCAGGTCGTTCTTCGGGTGCCCGGTCACGAACACCGCGGTCGCGGTCTGCCCGCGCGCGTAGGCCGGGGCCGGCTGGGTGAGGACCTGGCCGAACTGGTGCCACGGGGCCTTGTCGTCGAACACCACGCCCGTCTGGAGGTTGATGCCGGTGAACGGCGGCGTGGTCGGCGTCGCGCCGGGCGCGAGCGGCGTGCCCGTCCGCAGGGAGGCGGCGAGCTTGCCGAACTCCTGCTGGTACGCGGGCAGGGTGTTGCGGCCGAACAGCGTCGACCCGCCCTCGTACTGCTGGAGGTCGTACTCCTCCGGGGTGGTGACGTACTGGCTGTAGTCGTTGGCGTAGCCCTGTACCAGCACGTCCTCCAGCGGCACGCCCGCCTCGGCGGCCACCGTCCGGCGGATGCGCAGGCCCGCGACGATCGTCACCTCGCCGGGCACGGCGACCAGGTGCAGCTGTCCGATGCGCACGATCTGCAACGGCAGGACGTTCGGCGTGGCCTGCACCAGGCCGGTCGGCACCAGCGACGCCTTCGGGTACTGGCAGTCCCGCAACCACTGCGGCACCTCGACGTCCAGCGGCTCGAACAGCGCCTTCCACGGGCTCGTCATGCCCTCGCCGAAGCCGGGGATCGCGGGACCGTCCTCGACGCTGCCCGCCATCGTCGACGCGCCGACCACGCCGGGGCACGTCGTGCCGGGCCGTCCGTCCGTCGTGTGCCGGCCGTCGACCGCGACCGCCGACATGTCGACGAACCGCATCCGGTGGTCCACTCCCCCGGTGACGGGCGTCTGGGGACCGGCGAACACCTGCTGCGCCTTGCGGTTCTGCCGCTCGCCGATGATCCGGGTGTTCTCGACCTCGTCCTCCGTGGGCCCCGATCCCGGCCGGAGGTTGAGGTTCGGCGACATGTCGCCGGCGTTGGTGTTGGGGAACGCGGCGACGAAGCCGGGCCGGTCCTCCAGGTAGCGCACGCCGCGGTCGTCGTGCTCCCACTGGTAGGACGCGTAGCCCTTGTTGTCCGGGCTGATCAGCGTGTTCTTGTTCGTCATGGACGTGTTGTGGGTGGCGAACCAGCTGATCGCGCCGACGTCCTCGCCGTTCTGCCGGAACCGCAGCACGGTCATGGCCGGGTCGATGGCCAGCGGGAAGTGGCCCTTGTCCGGGTTGCGCTCGAACGCGACCCGCGACCGGTTCACGCTGGCGTCGGTCAGCTCGCCGCGGCCCAGGGACAGCTCGCCCGGCTTGAGGTCGTCGTGCGCCCGCACGATCGACTCGGTGATGCCGTCGGTGATCGCGGCCAACGTCTGAGGCTGCAGGCCGAGGATCGACAGGTTGTAGGCGAGGTTGTGCGAGTAGCCGCCGGGGCCGGCGTGCGTGTGGGTGGCGGAGAGCAGCACGTTCTCGCGCGTGTAGAGGGCGCCGTAACGGGCCTGGAGCTTCGCGAGCACGGCTTCCTGCACCGCGCGGAAGATCATCGCCAGGTCGGCGTTGACGTACGCGACCCGCTTGCCGGTGGCCTGGTCGACGACGACGTACGCCCGCGACCGCTGCCGCTGGTGGATGCCGGTGGTCTTCTGGTCGAACGCCGAGTAGCCCATCATGCCGTTCTCCGCGGCCGGGCCCGTGACGTCGGAGATGCCGCGCCCCACCAGGTACGGCGGCACGGCCGCGTCCGCCGTCGGCAACCCGACCACGACCAGCGCGGCGACCAGCGCGGACGCTGCTAACGACCGTCGTGAGACCGGCATCCGCACTCCCCGAGATACGCGAAACGTATTCACTTTCGTTCGACCGTAGGTGATCCACGCCACGCGGGCAAGCCGCCGAACCGCTCAGCGGGTCAGGCGTGGGCGTGTCGTCGGAACGCGGCGCGGTAGGCGTTCGGCGTCGTGCCGACGATCCGCTTGAAGCGGTCGCGGAACGCGGTGGACGAGCCGAAGCCCACCTGGCCCGCGATCCGGTCCACCGGGTGCGCGGTGGCCTCCAGCAGGTGCTGCGCCTGGCGGATGCGGGCGCGGAGGAGCCACTGGAGCGGCGTGGTGCCGGTCTGCTCGCGGAACCGGCGGTTGAGGGTGCGGGTGCTCAGGCCTGCGTGGTCGGCGATCTCCTCCAGCGTGAGGTCTCGCGCCGCGTTGTCCTCCATCCACCGCAGGAGGGGTTCGAGGGCGGAACCACGCGGGGCCGGCGGCTGGTCGTGGACGATGAACTGGGCCTGCCCGCCCTCGCGCTCCAGGGGCATGACGGACAGGCGGGCGGCGTCGGCGGCGACCGCCGAGCCGTGGTCGCGGCGGATGAGGTGCAGGCACAGGTCGAGCCCGGCGGCGGCGCCCGCGGAGGTGAGGAACTGGCCGTTGTCGACGTAGAGGACGTCCGGGTCCACGTCGATCGCCGGATGCCGTTCGGCGAGCGCCGCGGCGGCCAGCCAGTGCGTGGTGGCGCGCTGCCCGTCGAGCAACCCGGTGGCGGCGAGGGTGAACGCGCCGGTGCAGATCGAGGCGATGCGGGTGCCGCGGGCGGCGGCTTGGCGCAGGGCGTCGCGGACCTCGTCCGGGACGGGGGCGGTGGGGTCGGCGCAGCCGGGCAGGACGATCGTGTCGGCGTCGGCGAGGGCGGCGAGGCCCCACGGTGGCTGGAGCGTGAACGCGCCCGCGTCGACCGTGGGCGTGGCGCCGCAGACGCCGACCCGGTAGGCGGGACGGCCGTCGGGCAGGCGGGTGCGGGTGAACACCTCGATCGGGGTCGCCAGGTCGAAGGGGATGACCTGGTCGAGCGCCAGCACGGCCACGGTGAGCATGGCGACACCGTAGGCGTCCAGCGTGTGCCAGCCAAGGCTGTGAGCAGTGACTTTGGGCGTCATCCCTGGTCACAGCATTGGCGAGAATCCGTGGAAGGTTGGCATTCCAGCCAGTTCCGGCGGGCGGTGGCCGTGGTTAGCGTCGCGGGACACCCACGAGTTGGAGGACCTGGTGCTGGCGCAGATCGTGTTGTTCGACGGTTTCGACCCGCTGGACGTCATCGCACCGTACGAGGTGCTGGGAGCCGGCGGCGTGATCGCGGGTGGGGCGTTGGAGGTCGAACTGGTGTCGGCCGAGGGGCCGCGGGAGGTGCCGAGCGGGATCGGGCCGCTCTCGTTGCGGGCGACGGCCGCGCTCGACCCCGCGCGGGCCGGCCTGGTCGTCGTGCCCGGCGCGGCGGGCCGCCTCCCGGACGGGCCGGTCGACGTGCCGGAGGACGGTGTTCAGGCCCGGCTCGCCGCCGCGGCGCGGACCGGACTGCCGGCCCTGGTCGGGGAAGCCCTCGACCGGCCGGGCGTCACCGTCGCCACGGTGTGCGGCGGTTCGCTGGTGCTCGCCCTCGCCGGCCTGCTCGTGGGCCGCACGGCGACCACGAACCACCTGGGCCTCGACGCGCTGGCCGCCACGGGCGCGCAAGCCGTCGCCGCCCGCGTGGTCGACGACGGGGACCTGGTGACGGCCGCCGGCGTGACATCAGGGATCGACCTGGGGCTGTACCTGCTGGAACGCGAGCTGGGGCCGCGGATCGCGCACGAGGCGGAGCGGCTGTTCGCGCACGAACGGCGGGGCACGGTGTGGCGTGACGTCGGGGTCGCGCCGGTCGGCCGTTCCGGGGCCGTCGCGGGAGCGGCATGATGATCGGATGAAGGTGACCGTCATCGGCGGCGGGGTGATCGGGTACACGTGCGCGCACGAGTTGGCGCGTGCCGGGCACGACGTCACCGTCCTCGCCGCCGACCCGCCCGACCGCACCACGTCGGCGGTGGCCGCGGCGGTGTGGTTCCCGTACGAGGCCGCACCGGCCGACGCGGTGCTGCGGTGGGGCGCGCGGTCGTTGCGGGCCTTCACCGAACTGGCCGCCGACCCGGGGACGGGCGTCTCGCTGCGGTCGGGGCTGGTGCTGCACCGCACGGCGTCGCCGGACCTCTGGTGGACGGCGGCCGTGGCGTCGGCCGAGACGGTCCTCGACGGGCTGCCCCACGGCGTGCCGAGCGCGACGCGGTGCACGTTGCCGGTGATCGACATGGGCCGGTACCTGCCGTGGCTGGTGGCTGCGGCGGGCGTGCGCACGGTGGTCGGCGAGGTGCGGGACCTGGCCGACGTCGAAGGAGCGGTGGTCGTGGCCGCCGGGTTGCGCTCCGGCGGGCTGCTGGCCGACGAGGACGTGACGCCGGTGCGCGGCCAGGTCGTGCGGCTGGCGAACCCCGGCCTCACCGACTGGCTGATCGACGACGACAACCCGGCCGGGCTCACCTACGTCGTGCCGCGGGACCACGACGTGGTGTGCGGCGGCACGGCCGAGCGCGGCGCGTGGTCGGTGGACCCGTCGCCCGGGGTGGAGACCGCGATCCTGACCCGCGTGCGCGACCTGGTGCCCGCGCTGCGCGCCGCGCTCGTGGCGAGCCGGGGTGTGGGCCTGCGCCCGGCGCGGTCGGCCGTGCGGCTGGACCGGGTCGAGCGCGACGGGCGCCCCGTGGTGTCGTGCTACGGCCACGGCGGCGCGGGCGTCACGCTGTCCTGGGGGTGCGCCGCGGAGGTGGTGGCGCTGCTCGGGCGGGACGGTGGACCGGTCTAGGAGCCGGAGATGTTGACCATCCAGCCGATGCCGAAGCGGTCCTGGCAGGCGCCGAACTCGTCGCCCCACATCTGCTTCTCGAGCGGGACGGTGACGGTGCCGTCGGCGGACAGCTTCTCCCAGTAGCCGCGCAGCTCGTCGACGTCGTCGCCGCTGAGGCTGATGTTGATGTTGTCGCCGGGGTTGTGCGGCATGCCGGGCGGCGTGTCGGCGGCCATGAGGGTGAAGCCGTTGTCGGTCTCCAGCATGCCGTGCATGATCTTCTCGGCTTCCGGGGCCTCGGGGCCGCTGAACTCGCCGAAGGTGTCGAGCCTGAGGGTGCCGCCGAAGACGGATTCGTAGAACTCCATCGCCTCCCGGGCGTTGCCGGCGAAGCTGATGTACGGGTTGAGGCGGGATGCCACGGGGTCCTCCTTGGTCGTGCCGGGTCCATCGAGGAGGCCCCATCGTCGCAGCACAGGGCGTATGCCGCAGGGCGACTCGCACCCGTCGCCGACGGCTACTGGACGTCGCCGGTGGTGGCCGAGCGGACCGGGCCGGCCGACGACAGGTCGCCCGGCGGGATGCCGGGGTGGTGGCCCTCGCGGGCGCCCGGCGAGGGCGCGGTCGGGGCGAGGGAGAGCCGCGAGACGATGCGGTAGCGGTCGCCCCGGTACAGCGAGTGGACGTACTCGACCGGGCGGCCGGTGGTGTCGTTGGTCAGGCGTTCGAACAGCAGGGCGGGCGCGAACACCGGCACGCCGAGCAGGTCGGACTCGACGTCGTTGGTGACGGTCGGCTCGATGGACTGCACCGCGTCGCTGACGTGCACGCCGTGGTCGGCCAGCCGGTCGTAGAAGTTGCCCGACTCCATGTCCTCGACGGTCAGGTCCGGGGCGACGGCGACCGGGACGTGCAGGTGCTCGATCGCCATCGGCGCGCCGTCGACCAGCCGCAGCCGGGCGATGTAGGTGATCTCGGCGGCCGGTGACACGCGCAGCTTGCGGCCGACGCGCGCGCCGGCCGGGATGCGGGCGTGCTCCAGGACGCGGCTGGTCCACGCGCCGCCCGCCTGCGGCAGGGTCATGGCCCGGTCGCCGGACACGAGTTCCTGGGTGATCTTGGCCGGCGCGACGAACGTGCCCCGGCCGTGCTGGCGGATGAGCAGGCCGGTGTTGACCAGTTCGGCCACCGCCGAGCGGAGCGTGGGCCGGGAGACGGACAGCTGCCGGCACAGCACGCGCTCGGCCGGGATGGGCACGCCCGGCGGGTGCGTCTCGATGAGTTCGAGCAGGTAGTCGCGCACCCGCTCGCGCTTGAGGATCGGTTCGGCCATGCCGCCTCACTTCGTCTTGCCCTGTCCCGTGGCCAGTATGTCAGACCAGTGGTCAAGTGCCTCTTGACGAAGATCGAGAGCGCTCTCACGGCTGTGAACTGGGTGTCGACTGTCACATTGGTCTATGCCATCTTCGGACACGCTCCACCTGGGTTTACCAATTGGTCAGCTGAGAGGTGAGACGTGCCGAACCGCTCCGTCGCCTTCGTCCTCGCTCTGGGACTCACCCTGTCCGCCTGCGGCTCCGGTCCCGACGCGTCGGGCGGCAAGCAGGAGATCACCGTCTGGCTGATGAAGGACACCGCCACCGACGACTTCACCGCCCGCTTCGAGACCGAGTTCGAGCGGGACCACCCCGAACTGGACGTCAAGGTCCAGATCCAGGAGTGGAACGGCATCACGCAGAAGGTGGCCAGTGCCCTGGCCAGCACCGACCCGCCCGACGTGATCGAGGTCGGCAACACGCAGGTCGCCCAGTACGCGGCCAGCGACGGCGTCACCGACCTGTCCGGCAAGGTCGGCGAGCTGGGCGGCGGGGACTGGATCCCCGGCCTGGCCGAGCCGGGCGCGGTGGGCGGCAAGCAGTTCGGCATCCCGTTCTACGCGGCCAACCGGGTCGTCATCTACCGCAAGGACCTGTTCGAGGCGGCCGGCGTGACGCCGCCGAAGACGCGGGACGAGTGGCTGGCCGCCACCGCGAAGCTCGACCAGGGCGACACCCAGGGCATCTACCTGCCGGGCCAGAACTGGTACGTGCTGTCCGGGTTCGTCTGGGACGAGGGCGGCGACCTCGCCGAGCAGCGGGGCGACCAGTGGTCCGGCTCGCTGAGCACACCGCAGGCGTTGGCCGGGGCGGACTTCTACCAGCGGCTGCAGGCGTTGGGCGACGGCCCGAAGGACTCCGACGAGGCCAAGCCGCAGCAGACCGACGTGGTGGCGGGCGGCAAGGTCGCGCAGTTCATCGCGGTGCCCGGCGCGGCCAAGCTGGTCGCCAAGGCCAACCCCGAACTCGCCGACAAGCTCGGCTTCTTCCCCATCCCCGGCAAGACCGCCGACCGGCCCGGCGCGGTGTTCACCGGCGGCTCCGACCTGATCATCCCGCTCGCCTCCACCCGCCAGGACGGCGCCTACCAGGTGGTCAAGGCGCTGGCCGGGGAGAAGTGGCAGGTCGAGCTGGCCAAGGCGATGAACTACGTGCCGAACCGGACGAGCCTCGCGAGCGCGGTCGGCGACGACCCCGGCGCGGCGGCGATGGCGGCCGGCGCGGTCAACGGGCGGGCCACGCCGAACTCGCCGAACTGGGCGGCGGTCGAGGCGCGCAACCCGATCAAGGAGTTCCTGACCGCGGTGCTGACCGGCGCCGATCCGGCCGCCGCGGCGGCCGAGGCGGACCGGGTGATCGCCCAGGCGCTCAACTCGGGCGCCTAGCGATGTCGACGACGCTGTCGCGGGCGGTCCGGCACCGCCCGCCGCCGACCCCTCCCCCGCCGCGCCGGCGTCGGACGTCGTGGTGGCCGTACCTGCTGATCTCGCCGACGTTGCTCGCCACCGCGTACCTGCTGCTGTACCCGTTGGCGCGCAACGTGGTGATCTCGGTGCAGGAATTCGGCCTGCCCCAGCTGGTGCGCGGCGACGCGCGGTTCGTCGGCCTGGCGAACTACGCGCGGGTGCTGACCGACCCGGAGTTCTGGGCGGTGGTGCGGCGGACGCTGGTGTTCACCGCGGTCAACGTGGTGCTGATCATGGTGCTGTCCACGCTGGTGGCGCTGCTGCTGGTGCGGCTGGGCCGGTGGCTGCGGCTGCTGGTGATGGCGGGGCTGGTGCTGGTGTGGGCGACCCCGGTGATCGCGGCGACCACGGTGTTCCAGTGGCTGTTCCAGTCGCGGCTCGGGGTGGTCAACTGGCTGCTGGTGGAGCTGGGGTTCGAGGGCTACCGCGACTACGCGTGGTTCGCCGACGGCCCGGCCACGTTCGCCATCCTGGTGGCGCTGATCGTGTGGCAGTCGGTGCCGTTCGCGGCGCTGTCGCTGTACGCGGCGATGGTCACCGTCCCGGGCGAGCTGTACGAGGCGGCCCGGATGGACGGCGCGGGCGCGTGGCGGGTGTTCGCCTCCATCACGTTCCCGATGCTGCGGGCCATGTTCGGGCTGATCACCTGCCTGGAGGTGATCTGGGTCGTCAAGGCGTTCGTGCAGATCTGGGTGATCAGCCAGGGCGGTCCGGGGCAGGCCACCACCACGTTGCCGGTGTACGCGTTCCAGGTGGCGCAGTCCTTGCAGCGCTACGACCTGGGCGCGGCGGTGTCGATGCTCATGGTGCTGCTGCTGGTGCTCGCGCTGCTGGCGTACTTCCGGCAGATGTACCGGCAGGAGGAGGTCTCGTGACCGGCCGGGTGCTGCGCGCGGTGGCGGCGTTGGCGGTGTTCGCGGTCTCGGTGTTCCCGGTGTACTGGATGGTGCTGACGGCGTTCAAGCCGACGCGCGACATCCAGGCCGCGACGCCGACGTTCCTGCCGTTCTCGCTGACGTTCGACCACTTCGGCACGGCGGTGGCCGCGCAGGGGTTCTGGTCGTTCTGGCGCAACAGCCTGCTGGTCGCGGGCGGAGCGGTGCTGTTGGCCCTGGTGGTCGCGCTGATGGCGGCGTTCGCGGTGGCGCGGCTGCGCTGGAAGGGGCGGCGCGGGTTCATCCTCATGGTGTTCGTCGCGCAGATGACGCCGTGGGAGGCGCTGCTCATCCCGGTCTACGTGATCGCGCGGGACACCGGGACGCTCGACACCCTGTGGATGCTCACGCTCGTCTACTTCATGATCACCCTGCCGTTCACCGTCGTGACGTTGCGCGGGTTCCTCGCCGCCATCCCCGTCGACCTGGAGGAGGCCGCCCTGGTGGACGGGTGCTCGCGGGCGCAGGCGTTCCGGCGGGTGGTGTTCCCGCTGCTCGCGCCGGGGCTGCTGGCCACGTCGCTGTTCGGGTTCATCACCGCGTGGAACGAGTTCGCCTTCGCCAACGTGCTGATCATCAAGGACCAGGACGACCGGACGTTGCCGGTGTGGCTGTCCTCGTTCAGCAACACCTTCGGCACCGACTGGGGCGCCACGATGGCCGCCTCGACGCTGTTCATGCTGCCGGTGCTGGCGGTCTTCCTGGTGCTGCAGGGCCGCGTGACCACCGGGATCGTCGGCGGGGCGGTCAAGGGATGACGGCGGCGCCCGCTCCGGCCGGGGAGGGCCGGCCCGTGATCCTGCCACGACCGACGCGGCTGGTCCGGCGGCACGGCCGGTTCCCGCTCGACCACGACACCGCGGTCCTCGCCACGCCGGGCGCGGAGGGCGCCGCCCGGCTGCTGCGGTCGCTGCTGCGCCCGGCCACCGGGCTGCCGCTGCCCCTGCACGAGGACGGCCGGGTGGTGTTCGCGCTGGACCCCAGGCTCGTCGGGCTCGGCGACGAGGGCTACGCGCTGACCGTGAACGAGCACGCGGTGGTCCTGCGCGCCGCCACCCGGCAAGGGCTGGCGCACGGCGTGCAGACGATCCGGCAGCTGGTGTCGCCGGTGGCGCTGGGCGCGCGGCCGGTGTCCGGTGTGGACTGGGCGCTGCCCGGCGTGGACATCCGGGACGCGCCCCGGCTGCCGTGGCGCGGGGTCCTGCTGGACGTGGCGCGGCGCTTCCAGCCGATCGGGGTGCTGCGCCGGTTCGTCGACCTGATGGCGCTGCACAAGCTGAACGTGCTGCACCTGCACCTGACCGACGACCAGGGCTGGCGGATGCCGGTGCCCCGGCACCCGCTGCTGACCTCGGTCGGCGCCTGGCGGACCGAGACCGACGGCGACGGCGTGCCGCACGGCGGCGCGTACACGCGGGCCGAGCTGTCCGCGCTGGTGGCCCACGCCGACGAGCGCGGCGTGCGGATCGTGCCGGAGATCGAGATGCCGGGCCACGCGCGGGCCGCGTTGGCCGCGTACCCGCGGCTGGGCAACTTCCCGCGGCGGCGGCTGCCGGTGTGGACGCGGTGGGGTGTCAGCGACGCCGTGTTCGGCGTGGACGACCGGGTGCTGGAGTTCTGCCGCGACGTGCTGGACGAGGTGCTGGACGTGTTCCCCGGCCGGCACGTGCACCTGGGCGGCGACGAGTGCCCGACCGCGGAGTGGGAGTCCAGTCCCGGCGCGTGGGCGCGGGTTCGCCGCGAGGGGCTGGCCGGGCCGCGCGACCTGCACGGCTGGTTCCTGCGGACGGTGGCGGAGCACGTGATCGCGCGTGGCCGGGCGCCGGTGTCGTGGGAGCCGATCGGCGACGCGCGGGCGGTGGTGATGCCGTGGCGCGACGCGGCGGACGCGCGGTCGGCGCTGGACCTGGGCCACGACGTGGTGATGGCGCCGCACCGGTCGACCTACCTCGACTACCCGCAGTCCGCCGACCCCGACGAGCCCGCCGGACAGCCCGGCCTGGTCGTGACCGCGCACGACGTCTACCACGTGCCCTTGCCGCACGGGGTGCTCGGCGCGCAGTGCGCGCTGTGGACGGAGTACGTGCCGACCGCCGAGCACCTGGAACGGCTGGCGTACCCGCGGCTGGCGGCGCTGGCCGACTCCCTGTGGGTGCAGCGCCCGTCGTGGACCGATTTCACCGACCGGATGCGCGAGCACTCGGCCCGGTTGACCGCGCTGTCCGTGCCCTCGGGGCCCCTGGCCGGAGAGGAGGACGACGCCCGCTCCCCTATCCCACCCTGCTGACTCGAGGAGAGACAACTGTGTCCGCACGCATGATCTCGGCGATCGGAGCCGCCGCGGTGTCGGTCGCCGCGCTGGTGGTCGCCCCCATCGCGATGGCCGCCGACGCGGTCACCGCCCAGTACCGGACCAGCGCGTCCGCCGCGACGACCGACCAGGTCGAGCCGTGGCTCAAGCTGGTCAACGTCGGCAGCACGACCGTGCCGCTGGCGGAGTTGAAGGTCCGCTACTACTTCAAGAGCGAGACGCCCGACGTCGGGTACCGCTTCGCCTGCTCGTGGGCGGTGCGCGGCTGCGGCAACGTCACCGGCACGTTCGGCACGCTGACCGGCGGTTCCGCCGACCGGTACCTGGAGGTCGGGTTCACCGCCGGCGCGGGGTCGCTCGCGCCCGGCGCCGACACCGGCGACCTGCAGCTGCGCTTCTACCGGTCGAACTGGAGCCAGATCAACCAGGCCGACGACTACTCGTTCCGCGCGTCGAGCACCTACTCGGCGTGGTCGCGGGTGACCGTGCACCGGGGCGGCACCCAGCTGTGGGGCACGTCGCCCGGCGGCACCGGCCCCACCACCACGACCACCACCACTCCCCCGCCCAACCCGAACGGCCCAGCGCTGTTCGACGACTTCAACTACGCGAGCTCCGGCGACTCCCGGATCTCGCAGCGCGGGTGGACGGTCCGCTCGGGCGGCGGCGGCCCCGGTGTGCCGGGCGCGGTCTGGGACCCCGCGATGGTCACGTTCCCGACCGTGGACGGGCAGAAGTCGATGCGGCTGGAGTCGTCCAACAACGGCTCGTCGGCGCGGCAGACCGAGCTGTACCACCAGCGGAAGTTCTTCGAGGGCACGTACGCCGCGCGGGTGAAGTTCTCCGACGCGCCGGTCTACGGCCCGGACGGCGACCACGTGGTGCAGACGTTCTTCACCATCACGCCGCTGAACAGCGACATGGACCCGAACTACGGCGAGATGGACTTCGAGTACCTGCCGAACGGGGGCTGGGGCGAGCCCGCGAACATCATGTACGAGACCACGTGGGAGACGTACCAGAACGAGCCGTGGATCGCGGACAACGTCCACACCGAACAGCGGTGGAGCCACGCGGGCTGGCACGACCTGGTGATCCAGGTGTCCGGTGGTCGGGTGAAGTACTTCATCGACGGCACGCAGGTGGCCGACCACGGGGACAAGTACTACCCCGAGACGCCGATGTCGATCAACTTCAACCTGTGGTTCATCTCGGGCGGCCTGGTCGGCGCGCCCGGTGACCGCGCCTACCAGCAGCACGTGGACTGGGTGTACTTCGCGAAGGACCAGGTGTTGAGCCCGGCGCAGGTCCAGTCGCGGGTGACCGGCTACCGCTCGTCAGGCGTGGACCACGTCGACACGGTGCCTGCGGCCTGATCCGCCCGTCGACCACCGGTCCGCCGCCGGGCGGGCCGGTGGTCGACCCCGTTCCGGCCCGACCGTCCGGCGCCCCGAAGTCGGTCTCGCGCGGGCGGCGGGTCGAATGCGAAACTTCTCCGCCTATGCGGCAGATCACTCGTGGTGTCCGGGCGGGGTACGCGACCGGGTCGTTCGTCACCGGCGCGTTCGGCACGGTGCCGGGTCTGCTGCTGCTCCCCTACCTGACCGACGGCCTGGCCGTGCCCGCCGCCGTCGCCGGGCTGCTGGTGCTCGTGCCGAAGGCGTGGGACGTGCTGTTCAACCCGGTCGCGGGCCGGATCAGCGACCGCGCCGGCGTGCGGCGGCCGTTCCTGCTGCGCGGTGGGCTCGTCACGGCCGCCCTGTTCGCGCTGCTGTTCGCCGGACCGTTCACCGGCGCGGGCGCGGCGGTGTACGTGGCGCTGGTGTTCCTGGCGTGCGCGACGGCGTACGCGTTCTTCCAGGTGCCGTACGTGGCGATGGCCGCCGAGATCACCGAGGACTACGACGAGCGGACCCGCCTGATGGCGTGGCGGATGGCGTTCCTGGCATTGGCGATCCTGGTCAGCGGCGCGGGCGCGCCCGCTGTGCGCGATGCGGTGGGCTACCCGGGCATGGGGGTGGCGGTGGCCGCGCTGATGGTGGTCGGCACGCTGGCGACGTTCGCGGGCACGCGGGGCACGCCGGTGTCCCGTCGCGCGCCCGCGGCGGCCGGTGTGGGAGAGCTCGTGGCGGCGGTGCGGGGGTCGCGGCCGTTCCGGCTGCTGCTGGTTGTGTTCGTGGTGCAGGCCGTGGGACTGGGCACGATGCTGGCCGGTGTCGACTACTTCGCCCGCCTGGTGCTGCGCGAGCCGGGGTCGCAGGCGGCGTTGTTCGCCGGGTTCGTCGGGCCCGCGCTGCTGGTGATGCCGCTGTGGCAGCGGGTCGGCCGGCGGCACGGCAAGCGGGTCGGGCTGGTCGCGGCGTCGGCGCTGTTCGCGGTCGCGGTGGCCGGGCTGACCGCGTCACGGGTGCTGCCGGTGGCGGCCGTGCTCGCGCTGATGGCGGTGATCGGCGTCGGGTACGCGGGCATGCAGGTGTTCCCGCTGGCCATGCTCCCGGACGTGATCACCGCGGAGGAGCGGCGGACCGGCGCGACGCGGGCGGGCCTGTTCTCCGGCGTCTGGACGGCCGGCGAGACGTTGGGGCTGGCGCTCGGCCCCGGCGTGTACGGGCTGGTCCTGGCCTTGGGCGGGTACGTGGCGAGCACCGACGGCTCGGCCGCGCAGCCCGCCGGCGCGGTGACGTCCGCGCTGCTCGGTTTCACCGTCATCCCGGCCGTGCTGGCGCTGGCGGCCCTGCCCCTGCTGCGCGAGGAGACCTCATGAACGACGTGTTGGCCGAGCTGCGCGCGTTGCGGGCCGGCGACCTGCCCACGCACGGCGGTCGCACGTTGGCCTACGTGTACGACAGCGCGCTGCCGGGGCTGGACGAGCTGGCGGCGTCCGCGCACGCCTTGGCGTCGTCGGTGAACGGGCTCGACCCGACCGCGTTCCCGAGCCTGCTGACGCTGGAGAACGACGTGGTGCGCACGGCGGCGCGGCTGTTGGGCGGCGGGGCCGGGACCGTCGGCACGGTCACGTCGGGCGGCACCGAGTCGTGCCTGCTGGCGGTGGTCGCGGCGCGGGACTCGCGGCCGGACGTCGCCCGGCCGTCGATGGTGCTGCCGGAGACGGCGCACGCGGCGTTCCACAAGGCGGCGCACTACTTCGGCGTGCGGGTGGTCGCGGTGCCGGTGGACCCGGTGACGTTCCGGGCGGACGCGGCGGCGATGGCGGCGGCGATCGACCCGTCCACGGTGCTGGTGGTGGCGAGCGCGCCGTCGTACGCGCACGGCGTGGTGGACCCGGTCGCCGAGATCGCCGCCGCGGCGCTCGACCGCGGGGTGCGGTGCCACGTGGACGCGTGCATCGGCGGCTGGGTGCTGCCGCACGCGTCCGACGTGCCGCCGTTCGACTTCTCGGTGCCGGGCGTCACCAGCATCTCGGTCGACCTGCACAAGTACGCGTACTGCCCGAAGGGGACGTCCGTGCTGCTGCACGCGTCGGCCGACCTGCGCCGGCCGCAGTTCTTCGCGTCGGCCGCGTGGCCCGGCTACACGATGCTGAACTCGACCACGCAGTCCACCCGGTCGGGTGGGCCGCTGGCGGCGGCGTGGGCCGTGCTGCGGCACATCGGCGACGACGGGTACCGGTCGCTCGCGCACCGGGCCCTGGAGAGCACGCGGGTGCTGCGGGAGGGCATCGACGCGATCGACGGGCTGCGCGTGCTCGGGTCGCCGTCGGCGACGTTGCTGGCGGTCGCGGCGGCGCGGGACGACTTCGACGTGTTCACCGTGGCCGACGAGATGAAGGCGCGCGACTGGTACGTGCAGCCGCAGTTCGCCCACCGCTCGTCCCCCGCGAACCTGCACCTGACCGTGACGGCGGCGAACGCCGGGCACGAGGCCGGGTTGCTGGCCGACCTGCGGGCGTCGGTGGAGGCGGCGGTGGCGGCCGGGCCGGTGCGGGTGGCGCCGGAGGTCCTGGAGTTCGTCGGCGGGCTGGAGCCGGACTCGCTCACGCCGGAGGAGTTCGCCGGGCTGCTCGCCGCGGCCGGGATGGGCGGCGGCGACGGCGTGCTGCCGGAGCGGATGGCGACGGTGAACACGCTGCTCGCGGCGGCGAGCCCGGCGTTGCGGGAGCGGCTGTTGGTGGAGTTCCTGGGCGCGCTCTACTCCTGAGCCGAGCGCCCACCCGGCCGTCCACGCCGCGGGGTCGGGTGTCCGAACCCGTTCCGGGCGACGCCGTCCCGGCCAGGCCCGAGGCACCCGCTTCGGGCCTTTTTCGGCGCGGGCAAAGGTGCTACCTTTCGCCGCCGAAGATCACCGTCCTGTCACCCGACGGTCCACTGTGGACGGTTTACCGCCGCCGTGCCACCCGGCCCCCGACGCGAACCCGGCCACCCACCGATCTCCGAGGAGCCCGACGTGCAACGGAGCTGTCGATGAACACCACCGAAGACTGGGTCCAGACCCTCGGCGCCGGCGCGCTGCTGGGCATCGCGGCCGGCGCGGTCGCCCTCCTGCTGATCATGATCATCTACCTGCGCGTGCACGCGTTCCTGGCGCTGGTGGTGGTCAGCCTGCTCACCGCGTTCGCCGCGGGCATCCCGGCGAAGTCGGTGATCACCATCCTGACCGGCGGGTTCGGCACCACGCTCGGCAGCGTCGCGCTGCTCGTCGGCCTCGGCGCGATCCTCGGCCGGCTCGTGGAGGTGACCGGCGGGGCCCGGTCGCTGACCGACGCGCTGATCACCGCGTTCGGCGAGCGCCGCGCCCCGCTCGCGCTCGGCGTCAGCTCGCTGATCTTCGGCTTCCCGATCTTCTTCGACGCGGGCCTGGTCGTCATGTTGCCGATCGTGTTCGCCGTGGCCCGGCGGCTCGGCGGGGGCGTGCTCCGCTACGGCCTGCCCACTGCGGGCGCGTTCTCGGTGATGCACGTCTTCGTCCCGCCGCACCCCGGCGCGGTCGCGGCCACCGAGCTGTTGGGCGCCGACGTCGGCCTGGTCATCGCGCTCGGCCTGCTGGTGGCGATCCCGACCTGGTACGTGACCAGCTACCTGTACGGCCTGTGGGTGGGCAAGCGGCTGGTGCTGCCCGTGCCGGACATCCTCAGCGGCGGCCCGCAGGCCGAGGACGGCGAGGACCCGCCGCGTCCGGGCGTCGTCGTCGCCCTCCTGCTGCTCCCCCTGGTCATGATCTTCGCCAACACCGGCCTCGACGCCGCGCGCGCCGCCGGCCTGGTCGACGGGGACGCCTCGTGGTACGCGGTCGCCCGGGCGCTCGGCTCGACCCCGGTCGCCCTGCTGACCACCGTGCTCGTGACGTCGTACTTCCTCGGCGTCCGCCGCGGGCAGGGCAAGGACACCGTCGAGAAGCTGGTCGACTCGGCGCTCGGACCCGTGTGCTCGGTCATCCTCATCACCGGCGCGGGCGGCATGTTCGGCGCCGTGCTGCGCGCGGGAGGCATCGGCGGCGCCCTGTCCGACGGCCTGGCCGACCTCGGCCTGCCGGTGCTCCTGGCCGCCTACGTCATCGCCGCCGCGCTGCGCATCGCCCAGGGGTCCGCCACGGTCGCGCTCACCACCGCGGCCGGCCTGATGCAGCCCGTCGTGCAGGCCGGCGGGTTCAGCGCGGTCGAACTGGCCGCGATCGTCCTGACCCTGGCCGCCGGCTCGGTGACCGTCAGCCACGTCAACGACTCCGGCTTCTGGTTGGTCGGCCGCCTGATGGGGATGGACATCAGGACCACCCTCAAGACGTGGACGGTCATGGAGACCACGATCAGCCTGATGGGCTTCGGGATCGCCTCGATCCTCTACCTCGTCGGCTAGCGGGTTCCGACCGACGGCGTCCCGCCGCACGTCAGGGTGGGACGCCGTCGGTCCGGTGTCAGGGCAGCGCGACGAAGGGCGCGAGGAACGACCGGGCCGCCGGGGCGTCCAGCCGGTAGGTGACGTTCGTGGCGTAGCAGGGAGCGTCGCCGGTGATCGTGGTGGCGACCAGGACGCGCTTGCCGCCGATCGTGGCGAAGTTCGGGCCGCCGGAGTCGCCGTAGCAGGCGCCGCCGTAGCCCTGGGACTCGATCATCGACAGGCGCAACCAGTTGTTGTTGAGCGCGTTGAAGCCGAGCGTCGCCTTCATGCGCACGCCGCCGCCGGGGTGCGTGTGGCCGCCGGGACCGTTTTGGGCCTCCTGGGTGCCGTAGCCGACTGCGGTGTACTCGGCGGTGTCGAGCGCGCGCGGGCCCATCGCGTCGAGCAGGCCCGCCGAGGGCAGGGTCGCCGGGGTGAAGGACCACCGCGCGGCCACCTGCCTGGCGGGCACCTCGACCACGGAGATGTCGTGCGGGTCCGAGGACGTTCCGGGGTAGTCGGGGTCGTTGTGCGCCACGCCCCGCACGCCGACGGCCGCCGCCTTCTGCGCGGGGGTGCCGGGGGCGCGGTCGAGCGCGGACTGCACGTCCTGCTCCAGCGACACGTAGAACTGGACGTTCGACGGCCAGTCCGTGGTGCAGTGCGCGGCGGTGAGGAAGGTGTCGCGGTCGACCATCGCGCCGCTGCACACCCAGTCGACCCGGTCGGGGGTCGCCGGGTTGTCGTCGTTGTCCCAGGTGGCGACGAGCGCGCCGACCTCGGTGCGCTCCGGCGCGGGCGTGGCGTTGTACGTGTTGATCGCGGAAGCGGGCGTGGCGGTCACGGCGGCGATCGCCACGACGGCGGCGGCCACGGAAGCTCTGCGCATGGGCACTCCTTGCTGCGTGCGGCGTAGGAGCGCGATTGAACTCCGCGGCGGACGGCCGGACAACCTACGGACGGGGGTTGACGGGCGCGTCCCCGCGGCCGGTCAGAACCAGTGCAGGCAGTGCGGGGAGCGCTCGGTGCGGAAGAGGGCGTCGGCGAGGGCGGCCGCGCCCGGGCGGTGGACTCGGACGTGTCCGGCGCGCACGAGCGCGCTCGGGGTGGTGCCGCCGAGGTAAACCGAGCCCAGGTCGCTGACGTCGAACGACAGGTCGGGCTCCCGGTCCGTCGCGACGCACCCGGCCGTGCCGTCCCGGACGGTCAGCAGGTAGCGGTCGGACTCGCCGAGGAACGGGTCCTCGACGTCGAGGACGAGCTCGCCGTCCGCGGACCAGCCGCGCGCGGTCAGCGCACGGGGGACGTCCAGCAGCCGCACCCACAGCCAGTCGGTGTCGTCGCCGACCTCGCCGGCGCGGAAGTCGGCGAGCTGCCAGCGCAGCGGGTGATCGGGCGGGACGTGCTTGAACACGACCCGGCCGACGAGGTCGTGGCCGAGCAGGAACCGGGCCAGGGCGGTGAAGGCGGCGTCGTCGGTGGCGACGGTCTCGTCCACCGTCAAGGTGCCGCCGTCGCCGATCGAGTAGCTCGCGTAGCCGTTGGGGACGCCGTCGGCGGCACGGTGGACGGCGACGTGCCGCGGTGTCGACGCGACCGGCGGTTGTCCCGCGCCCGAAGCCCACCAGCGGTGCGGGCGGGACAGCGCGCCGGGCTGCGCGCGGCGGTACCGGTCGTAGACCTCTTCCAGGATCTCGCCGCAGTCGGCGCGCCGCAGCAGCTCGACCGAGCCGGTGGTGTCCCCGCCCGCCCGCGGGACGGCGAAGGCGGCCTGGTGGCGTTGCACCGTCAGCCGTCGTGTGTAGGTCGCGGGTCCGTAGCCGAACCTGCGGTAGATCAGGGCCTCGGTGGCCAGCAGCACGGACAGGAACTCCCCCGCCGCCCGCAGGTCGGTGAGCTGGCGCCGCATCATCGCGCTGAGCACGCCCTGACGTCGGTGCGTGGGCAGGACGCCGACGGCGGTCACCCCGGCGGCCGGGACGACGACGTCACCGGGCAGGGTGAGTTCGAACGAGTACGCGCCCGCGGTGCCGACGGGCCGGCCGTCCGCCGTCACGGCGAGCAGGTTGCGCTCCATCTCGATCGCCGACCACCAGAGGCCGCCGGCCTCGGTCGGTGTTTCCGGCAGGCGCCCGAACGCGGCGTGGACCGTGTCGACGAAGACGTCGAGGTCCTGGTCGGTCGTCGAACGGATCTCCATCGCTGCCTCTCCCGCACCACCGGCGCCCCACGGCTCGTGGGTGTCGTGCCGCAGTCCAGCGCCGCTCCGCGTCCGGGTCAACCGGATTACGGCCGGCCCTCCGTGCGCGATCATGGCGGCATGCCCCCGGAGAACGAGCGTCCCGCGTCGCGGAGACACCTCGGCGTCGACGACCTGCGTGATGTGGCGAGAGCGGCGTTCGGGACACGCGGGCTGGTGTCCGCCGAGCGGCTGCGCGGCGGCACGAAGAAGGGCGTCTACCGGTTGCGGTCGGCCGACGGCGCGAGTGCGATCGCCTACGTCTGGCACCCCGACGAGGACTTCTGGCCGGACGCGCCCGGCGACCCGGAGGACCCGTTCCGGCACGCCTCCGGGCTCGGGCTGTTCGAGGACGCCCACGCCCGGCTGACGGCCGTGGGCGTGCGCGTGCCGCGGCTGCTCCTGCGCGAGCCGGGGGGACGGCTGGGTGACGTGGCGGTGGTCGAGGACGTCCGCGGCGGCACGCTGGAACGGCTGATCGCCCGTGACCCCCGGCGCGCGGAAGCGGTGCTCGCGCGGCTCGGGACGGCGGTCCGCGCCATGCACGCCGCCGCCACCACCGACCCGGCGCGGCACGACGGCGTGGAGCACGTCGTGCTGCGCCGGGCGCTGGCCCACCTCGCCGAGGCCGCCGCCCGCGTCGACCGGATCGCCGACGCGGCCGAGCGGCTGGCCGACCTGCTGCGGTCACGGCACGCCGCTGTCGTGCCGCGTTCGCGGTTCGGCCTGGTGCACGGCGAGCTGGGGCCCGACCACGTCCTGGTCGACGCCGACCTGGACGAGCCGGTGCTCATCGACATCGAGGGCGTGATGGCGTTCGACGTCGAGTGGGAGCACGCGTTCCTGGAGCTCCGCTTCGGCCCGCACTACCACCACTTCGCCGATCCCGCCCTCGACCCGGCCCGGTTGGGCCTCTACCGCCTGGCCTGCCACCTGTCGCTGGTGGCCGGTCCGCTGCGGCTGCTGGACGGCGACTTCCCCGACCGCGCCGGGATGGTCGAGATCGTGGAGCAGAACGTCCGCCGCGCGCTGGGGCAGCTGTCGGGGAACGCCGCGGACGCGACACGCCGCCGTGGTGTCGCGCCCGCGGTCCCGGTCGACGCCGACCGCGAAGGTCAGTAGCCGACCTGGAACGTGGCGTCGGCCCGATCGCTCGTGGTGCTGATCGGGTCGATGCGCAGGAGGTAGTTCGCGTGCCGGAGGTACCGGTCGGGGTAGTTGTGCGACCGGAAGGACGTCCAGGCGCCGTCGGCGAGGCCGGCGACGCGGTGGAAGGTGGCGTCGGCGGCGAAGGCGGCGCTGCCGTCGTTCACCGCCAGGCCCACCACGAAGCCGCTGTGCCGCAGGTACCGGTCGGGGTAGTTGACCGAGCGGAACGACACGCCCGACGCCGAGGCGAGGCCGGGCACCAGGCGCCACTGCGAGTCCTGGTACGGGTCGAACGGGTAGGGGTCGATGCGCCCGGCGTTGTCCGCGTGCCGGACGAGGTGGTCGGGGTAGTTGTAGGACTTGATCCGGTTCCACGCCGGGGCGCCCCAGTGGGCCAGCAGGTTGGCGTGCTCGGTGGCGGTGATGCCGCAGATGGTGGGGTGCTTGGCGTTGAGCGGCTGGGTGTACTGCGCCTTGGTGAGCGGCGTCCACGAGTTGGTGTTGATGTCGCCGCTGCGCCACGCGTACAGCTCGCCGTTGACCGGGGCGAACGAGTCGCCCCACAGCCACCACTCGTTGCGGTTGTGGGCCTTGACGACGATCGGCGCCTCGATGCCGCCGTTGACGACGCCGCTGGTGTAGGTGGTGAAGCTGCGCGGGTCGAGCGTGGCGGAGCGGGCGCCGTAGAGGCGGCCGTCGGCGAAGCTCTTGTAGTACAGGAAGTTCACGCCGTTGCCGACGTGCACGGTGGCGTCCAGGACGTTGAAGCCGGGGTCGAAGAACAGCTGCGGCGGGCCGATGTTCACGAAGTCGGTGGTGTAGTTCACCCAGATGCCGTCACGGCCGCCGCTGTTGGCCGAGTAGACGATGCCGTACTGGCCGCGCGCGGCGTCCCAGAACGCCTCCGGCGCCCACGTGTGGGTCGGCATCGAGTGCATCTTCAGCCGCCGGTAGCCGGTGAACGACCGGAGGTCCGGTGAGTCCCAGGCGTGGATGTACTGGTTCTGCTGACTGAAGTCCGTGCCGGTCAGGTCGGTCGCCAGGACGATGAACCCGCCGCTCTGCTTGCGCATGATGAACGGGTCGCGCAGGCCGCGGGTCCCCGCCGTGGGCGTGGCGACGGGGTTGTTCTGGTTCAGCGGGGTCCACGTGAGCGCGTCCGTGCTGACCGCCAGGTGCAGCGCGTACCGGTCGGCGATCCGCGACGGTGATTCGGTGAAGTAGCCCATGACGTAGGCGGAGTCGCCGGGCGCGGCGCCGGCGATCCCGGTCTTGGCCAGCGCCAGGGTGGCCAGTCCGCCGGCCAGCAGTGTGCGTCGTTGCAGCATCAGCCTCGTGCCTCTCGAGGGGCCCCAGGGCGGGCGGGAGACACCCGCCCTGGGGGATTCTCATTCGCCGGACGGTGCGGCGAGCGTGGTGCCGAGCCGGACCGGGGTGCCGAAGTTCGGCGTCCCGTCGGCGTTCCAGGTGAACTTCTGCGCGCGGGTGGAGCGGTTCATGTCGCAGCCGCCGGACGCCGAGTCGTTGGCGTGGTAGACGATCCAGTCCTCGGTGCCGTCGGGCGACTTGAAGAACCCGTTGTGGCCGGGCGCGAACACGCCGTTGGCGTCGTTGCGCTGGAAGACCGGGTTGGGCGACTTGGTCCAGTGCGCCCGGTTCAGCGGGTCCGTGCCGGTCAGCGTGAGCAGGCCGAGCTTGTAGTCCGGGCCCCAGCACGCGCTGGCCGAGTACACGATCATCGTGCGACCGTTGTGGTACAGCGGTTCCGCGCCCTCGTTGACCGGGTGCGTCTGCCGTTCCCAGGCCAGGGTGGGCTGGGAGATCGTGCGCCGTGCGCCGCTGATCGTGTACGGGTTGGACAGCGGGGTGATGGTCAGCGACTGGGTGCCGTCGATGGCGCTGCCCATCAGGTACAGGCGGCCGTTGTGCTGCAGGATGCTCGGGTCCAGCTCCCACGTGTTGCCCAGGTCGGCCTTGAACGTGTACGGGCCCATCGGGTCCGTGCCGGCGCTCTCGATGACGTGCAGGCGCTGCGTGGGGTTGAAGTCCGGCACGTTCTGCCCGGCCACGTAGTAGAGGTACCAGCGGCCGTTGAGGAGGTGGAACTCCGGCGCCCACATGTTGCAGCACCCGTTCGCGCGGCCCGCCAGGTTGAAGATCACCTGGTCCGGCGCGGAGGACAGGCCGGCCAGGGTGGTCGAGCGGCGCATGGTGATCGTGGAGTTCCACGTCGTCGTGGCCAGGTAGTAGTAGCCGTTGTGGTACTGCAGCCAGGGGTCCGGGCCGTTGCGCTTGATCGGGTTGGCGAACGTCCCCGGCGTCTGCGCGCCCAGCTTCACGAGCTGCCACTGCTGGTTCGTGCCGCCGGTGTCGGGCCACTGGATGATCTGCGCGCCGTCGGCGGTGGAGAAGTCGAGCACGTCCACCGCCTTGCCGCTGTTGCGGTTGATCAGCCGGACGAACCCGCCCGCGGAGTCGGCCAGCCGGAACTGCTGGTTCGTCGCGTTGCGGTCGGTCCACTGGATCAGGTTCGCGCGGTCGGCGGTCGAGGCGCCCTCGATGTCGAGGACCTTGCCGCTGTGCACCGACCGGAGCCGGTAGTAGCCGCCGCCGGAGTCGATGAAGCGCCACTGCTGCCAGGCGCCGTCGTTGCGGGTGTACTGCGAGATGCGGGCGCCGTCGTTGGTGGCGAGGTTGTAGACGTCGAGCGCTTTGTTGCTGTTGCGGTTGACCAGCACGTACGTGGCGTTGACGTCGACCACGGCGGCCGAGGCGACGGGCGGCACGGCCGCGGTCAACGCCCCGAGCAGCGTGGTGACGACCGCGACGACGAAGCCACCGCGTCGCACGTTCCGATAAGCCGAACTCATGGTTGCTCTCCCTGCGACGCTGCATGGACGAACACACGACGGTCCGCTCCGCGGGGGACGTGGGGCGGACCGCTGGTGGGGCGGCGTGAGCGGCGGTTCGCGACCGCGGTGGACGGGATCACCGACCACCCGACCGCACGGCTGTTAACGCTAACAGCACTTTCCGCCGGACTTCAATAGGCAACTTGCCCTTAACTTGACACGCTGGCTTGGTGTCGAATGGTTTCAACACCATTGCGCGAACGGCCGCGCTTTCTTACCTGTTAGCGATAACAGACGGCCGCGTGCGCCCCGCCGTCGTCACGGTCGCGAGCACGGCGACCCAGCCGGCGAACACCAGCGACGTCGTGCGCGGCCCCACCGCGTCGAGCAGCACGCCGGCGGCGCCCGCGCCCACCGGGGTCGCCGCCCAGATCAGCACGCTGAACGCGGTGCCGACCCGGCCGAGCAGGTGGTCCGGCGTGACCTCCAGCTGGTGGCTCAGCGCGGCCACCCCGAAGCACGGCATGGACACCGTGAACAGGGCCAGCACGACACCGATCGCGACGAGGTCGCGGGCGAACGCCAGCACGACCCACAGCACTGCCTGCAGCCACACCACGGACAGCAGCAGCCCCGTCAACCCGAGGCGCGCCTTGAGCTTCGGCGCGACCGCCGCACCCACCACACCGCCGACGCCGAGCGCCGCGAACAGCGCGCCGATCACGGCCGGTGACGCGTCCCGCGCCGTCACGATCGCGACCAGCGCGATGCCGGAGACGGCCACCTGCAACCCGGCGGCGGTGAGCGCGATCGACCGCAGCGACCCGTGCCGCCACAACCACCGCACGCCTTCGCCGACCTCGGCCCGCAACGACCGCCTCGCCCGCGGTTCCGACGCGCGGAAAGGCGTGCGCACCAACGAGAGGCACAGCGCGGAGGCCAGGAACGACACCGCGTCCACGACGAACGGCAGGCCGCGGGACAGCTGCAGCAGCAGGCCACCGACCGGGCCGGCCAGCACGCCGGTCGCCGCCTGGGCGGTCTCCACGGTCGACACGGCGGTCGTCAGGTGGTCCTTGCCGACCACGTTGGGCAGCACGGCGTTCTCGGCCGCGCTGAAGAACACGTGCAGCACGCCGCCGACCAGCCCGGTGGCGAACAGGTGCGCCGGGGTCAGCACGCCGAAGAGCAGCGCCACCGGCACGCTCGCCATGGTGGCCGCGCGCCCCAGGTCGCACCACACCATCGTCCGGCGGCGGTCCCAGCGGTCCACCAGCGCGCCGGCGGGCAGGCCGAGCACCAGGTACGGCACGGCGCGCACGGCGGCGAGCGCGCCGGCCGCGGTGGCGGACCCGGTGAGGGCGAGCATCAGCAGCGGGTAGGCGAGCTGCGAGACGCCGTTGCCGAACGACGACAGCGTCTGCCCGGCCCAGACCAGCCGGAAGTCGCGGACGCGCCACACCGTCACGCGAACCGCTCCCACGCGGACTGGCGGCTCATGCCGAGCGCCGCGCCGATGCGGGCCCAGGTGACGCCGCGGTCGCGCAGCTCGGCGACCCGGTCCCGCAGCCCCGTCTCGACCTGGGCGGCGGTCGCCGCGATGCGCGGCAGGTGGCCGAGCAGCTCGTCGTCGGACATGGCCGACCACTCCGGGACGGTGACGTCGGACGTGCCGCCGTCGCCGGCGGGGTTCTCGGCGTCGGCGTCGAGGATCGCGACGCAGGCCGACACGCAGCCGTCGCAGATGTAGATGCCCGGCCCGCTGACGATCTTGCGCACCTCGGCGGCGGCCTTGCCGCAGAACGAACAGCCCGGCGGGTGGGTCATCGGCGCTCCCGTGGTTGTCAGGCACTGCCTGACAGCGTAGCGCGGATCACCGAATGCCATCGAAGTGCCGCCGGATCTCCCGATTCGTCCCGTTCTGGGAGAGGATGCGCTCCTCCCGACCGCGGGTTCGACGCAGAAACGCAGGTGATCGCCATGGGCTCCGCACTGACGAGCGTCGGCCTCCCGATCGCGCTGGCCGTGGTCATGTTCGGGCTCGGGCTGTCGCTGACGGTCGCCGACTTCGCCCGCGTCGCCCGCGAGCCCCGCGCGGTGGCGGTCGCCCTGGCCACGCAACTCTTCCTGCTCCCGCTGGTGTGCTTCGGGCTGGTCGTGGCGCTGGGCCTCGACCCGGTGCCGGCGGTGGGCATGATGCTGCTGGCCGCGTCGCCCGGCGGCACCACGGCGAACCTGTTCAGCCACCTGTTCCGGGGCGACGTCGCGCTCAACATCACGCTGACCGCCGTGAACTCGGTGCTCGCCGTGGCGACCCTGCCGCTGGTGGTCAACTTCGCGCTGAACCACTTCGAGCCGCCGGCCGAGGGCGCGGTGGGGCTGGAGTTCGGCAAGGTCGCGCAGGTGTTCGCGATCGTGCTGGTGCCGGTCGTGCTCGGGATGCTGGTGCGGCGCTGGTCCGCCGCGTTCGCCGACCGCGCGGACAAGCCGGTGCGGATCTTCTCGGCGGTGGTGCTGGTGGCGGTGATCGCGGGCACGATCGTCGCCGAGCGCGACAACATCGCGGGCTACCTCGCCGACATCGGCCTGGTGACGGTGCTGTTCTGCGCGTGCAGCCTCGCGGCCGGCTACCTGCTGCCGCGCCTGGCGAGGGTCGGGAAGCGGCAGGCGATCGCGTCGGCGTTCGAGGTCGGCATCCACAACAGCACGCTGGCGATCACGGTCGCGGTGACCGTGCTGGGCAGCGAGCGGCTGGCCGTGCCCGCCGCCGTGTACGGCGTGGTGATGTTCCCGCTGGCCGCCGCGGCCGGGTACCTGCTGACGCGCGCGAGGGTCGGGCGCGACACCGTCGCGGGCTGACCCCTCCCACCTCGCACGGCCGCGGCCGGTCGGTCAGCCGGCGCACACGGGGCACCGGTGCGGTCCCACGGGTCTGGCCCGGCCTCCCCACCCGACCGCGGTCGCGGCCCGCCACAGCGGAGCCCACCCGGGCTCCGCCCGCGGGTGGGTGCGCCCGCAGTGGTCGCAGATCAGGACGAGGGTCGAGGCGTCGGGGTCATCCGGGATGGCGGTCACTATCGGCTTTCCGGCAGGCGGCGTCGGACGGGCGCCGGCCGCGTGCGCGTGCCACGGCCGGCGCCTGGTCGTGCACCCCTGGGATTCTGGTGCCGCCCCACTTCCCGGATGACCGTTTGCCGCCCTCCGGACCTTGCGATCACCTTGCGATGCGCTCGTCCGGCCCGTCAGGCGACGGTCGCGGGGAACCTCTCCCACACCCGGTGGGCGCCGAGGAGTTCGACGACCTGCCCGAACACCTCCGCCGGGGTGTCGCCGACGACCACACCGGGGTCGCCCTCCGCGCATCCCGCCTCCAGCAGCGCGTTGCGGCCCGTGCCCCACGCGCCGATGGCCTTGGCGTGCCGGAAGCACTCCTGGACCATCAGCACCACGCGCGGGTCGACGGACACGGCGGGCGCGGCGGCCTTGGCGTCGCGGTTCGGCAGCGCGTCCGGGGCGGGCGGCGGCGCGGCGGCCACGAGCAGCGCGTCGAACTCGATCGACCGGGCGGTGAGGAACGTCCGCTGCGCGTCGAGCCCGTCCTCCAGCTGCCCGCCGCGCGCGGCGATGATCAGCGGCGTGAGGCCGGCGGCGTCGATCGTGGAGCGCAGCTGGTGCAGGCCGTCGAGGCTGTCGGGGTCGTCCGCGTCCACGACGATGCCGATCATCCGGCCCTCCACCGGCCACACCTGCCCGACCTGCGACAACGCCGGGCTCGGCGTCACCTCGGGCACGGGCACGGTCGCTTCCGGCGCGGGCAGGCCGAGGCCTTGGGCGACCAGCGCGCACAGCTCGGCGTCCACGTTGGCCAGCACCCGCAGCTGGCGTTCCTTGATCGCCTGCTCGTAGCACTTGCCCAGCTCGAACGTGAACGCCCGCACCACGTGCTCGCGCTCCACCGCGCTCAGGCTCCGGTAGAACAGCCGCGGCTGGGTGAAGTGGTCCTGGAACGACGTCGGCGACTCGCGCCGCTTGACCGACTCGGCCACCGGCTGCGGCACCTCGATGTACGCGCCGACGTCCGCGCCCGCCATGAACGGGCAGCCGCCGTCCAGCGTGTTCGGCTTGTACGGCGCCACGCCGCTGTGCACGGCGTGCTGGTGGAACCCGTCGCGGAACATGTCGTTGACGGGCGCGTGCGGCCGGTTGATCGGGATCTGCCCGAAGTTCGGTCCGCCCAGCCGGCTCAGCTGGGTGTCGAGGTAGGAGAACAGGCGGGCCTGGAGCAGCGGGTCGTCGGTGACGTCGATGCCGGGCGGCAGGTGCCCGACGTGGAACGCCACCTGCTCGGTCTCGGCGAAGAAGTTCGTCGTGTTCCGGTTGAGCGTGAGCATGCCGATCGCCTGCACCGGCGCGAGCTCCTCCGGCACGATCTTCGTCGGGTCGAGCAGGTCGATGCCCTCGAACGTCTGCTCCGGCGTGTCCGGGAAGACCTGGATGCCCAGCTCGAACTGCGGGAACGCGCCGGACTCGATGGCGTCGGCGAGGTCGCGGCGGTGGAAGTCCGGGTCGACGCCGTTGATCAGCTGCGCCTCCTCCCACAGCAGGGAGTGCACGCCCAGCTTCGGCTTCCAGTGGAACTTCGCCAGCGACGTCACGCCGTCCGCGTTGACCAGGCGGAACGTGTGGACGCCGAAGCCCTCCATCATCCGGTAGGAGCGGGGCACGCCCCGGTCGGACATGTGCCACATGACGTGGTGGGTGGCCTCGGTGTGCAGGGACACGAAGTCCCAGAACGTGTCGTGCGCGCTCTGCGCCTGCGGGATCTCCCGGTCCGGGTGCGGCTTGGCGGCGTGGATGATGTCCGGGAACTTGATGCCGTCCTGGATGAAGAACACCGGGATGTTGTTGGCCACCAGGTCGAACGTGCCCTCGTCGGTGTAGAACTTCGTGGCGAACCCCCGCGTGTCACGGACGGTGTCCGCCGAGCCGCGCGAACCCACGACGGTGGAGAACCGGGTGAACACGGGAGTGGTCGCGCCCTCCGCCAGGAACCCGGCCTTGCACACCTGGGACGCGGTGCCGTAGCCGACGAACACGCCGTGCGCCGCCGAACCCCGCGCGTGCACCACCCGTTCAGGGATGCGCTCGTGGTCGAAGTGGGTGATCTTCTCGCGCAGGTGGTGGTCCTGGAGCAACGTCGGGCCGCGTTCGCCGGCCTTGAGCGAGTGGTCGGTGTCGTACAGCCGCGCGCCCTGCGCCGTCGTGAGGTACTCCCCCTGCTGCTCCCGGACGTCCGCCGCGGCGCCGGTCCCCGCGCCGGTGGCGCTGAGCGTCGCCGGTGACGCCTGGTCAGGCTTGCGCGGCAGCGGGCCCTGCGGCTCGCTCGGCGGGTCCACCGGCGGCGGCGCGCTGCCCGGCCTGCCGGGCGCGGGCGGCGTCACCAGGTCGGCGACCTTCTCGACGGCTTTGTCCAGCGCCTCTTTCACGACCTTCGCTGGCTTGATCGGGTCCACGTGCTCCTCCTCGTCGGCAGTCGAACGCCGACTACCCGGGTGGGAGCGACCTACACGCGGTGACCGCCGACGGGAACGTCACAAGGCCACCGGCGGGAACGTCACAACGGGATGAGCCCCGCCGGGGTGGGCTGGAATCCGCACCCGTCGAAGTAGAACGGCCGGAGGTGGTCGTCGAAGTCGACGTGCAGCCACTCGCACCCGGCGGCCCGCGCCCCCTCCACCGCCGTGGCGACGAGCGCCCGGCCGACGCCCTGCCGACGCGCCGCTCCCGCGACGAGCGTGTCGAGGATGAACGCGTGCGCGGCGCCGTCCCACGCGACGTTGACGAACCCGACCAGGTCGCCGTCACGGCGTGCGGTCACCCAGCCGAGGCTGTGCCGGTTCACCTGGCCCCACCAGTCGTCGTCCAGCACGCGGTGGTCGAAGCCCTCCGCGTGCAGCACGTTGACCTCGTCGTTGCCGAACCGCCCGCGCCACTCGTAGTCGTAGTTGATCATCGCCGCAGCATAGGGACCGCCGCACGGCGCGCTGTTCGCTCGATGGACCGCCGGCGTCCGGGCCGGTGGCCAACGTGGCGACCGCCGACCGGCCGTTCCCGCGGGCACGTCCGCACGCGATGTCATCACCCGGCCCTGCCGGCGGCGCCACGATGCTCGTGGCGTCACCGGATCGGGCGAATACTCGGCCGTCAGCGCACGGCGAACCGGCGGACGCCCCTCGGCGACGGCACCAGGAGCGCTTCGGCCAGCGTCGCGCACGGCTGGATCTCCTGGTCGAGCCCGCTCGCCTCGAACGGTCGCAGCACGTGGCGGTGACAGGCGACCACTCGCAACGCCACACCCGTCGCCTTCGCTGCCAGGTGCCACCGGTGCAGTTCGTTCAGACCGGCGGCGGCGAAGAAGTCGACCTCGGTGAGGTCGACGACGACGGGAGCGGGTGGAGTGGCCAGTGCCAGCCCGACCGCGATCTCGTGCTTCATCTGGGGCACGGTCAACGCGTCGACCTCGCCCGCGACGCGGACGACCACGGCGTAACCATGCACTTGTCGTTCCACCCGGAACGGGAGGTCGTAAAGCTGGTCGTAACGCTGTGTATTCACGGCCGCAGCCTCCTCGGGGTAGAAGAAGGCAGTGGCTGCTGGCTCAACCCGCTGCGGTGACCGACGCTACTCCGTTTGCAGCAGAAGTGCAGCTAAAACCTGTGGTAATGGCCGATCGGGCGACAGCGCGACCCCCCGGTCCGGACCGCCCGCGCCGGCGGTCCCGCGGCGTCGAAGATCAGCCGACGGGACCACCGGGCGAACGCTTCACCCCTCCGTCGTCAACGACTCGAAGTGCGGCTTGAGGGACGGGTAGTAGTCGTCGAAGGCCGGGAGGGGCGTGCCGGCGCGGGAGGCGACGAACATGTCGAGGTAGTACTCCCAGCCGGGGCCGACCTCGCCGATGCCCTCCTCGGTGTCGAGGTGGTGCACCAGGCGCAGCTCGGTGACGCCGTCGACCTCGGACAGCAGCAGCTCCATGCGCCACGTCCCCGCGTCGTCCACCATCGACAGGGCCAGCCGCCGGGGCGGGTCGCAGGCGTCGACGCGCACCTCGACCCACGGCGCCTGCTCCTCGAACACCATCCGCACCTTGACCGTGCGCCCCGGTCCGCCCTCGCCCTCCCAGGGCCCGAACCACCTCGCGGTGCGCTCGGGTTCGGTCAGGCCGGCCCACACGTCGTCGGCGAGCGCGCGGAACGTGCGGGTGATCACCAGGTCGCTGCCCGCGTCGGTGCGGAACAGCCGACCGGTGGGGATGGGGGTCATGCCGTGTTCTCCTTGGGTTGGTCCGCGCGGCGTTCCCGCCGGGCGCGGTAGACCTCGGTCTCCAGGGCGTCGAGGTGGTGCTCCAGTCCGGTGGGCCGGGTGAAGCCGGCGAGCCACCGCGTGAGCGGCGTGAGGCGGGAGGCGTCGAGCGCGTAGAACCGCTGCCTGCCCACGACCTCGTCGCGGACCAGCCCGCTCTCCCGCAGCACCCGCAGGTGCCTGCTCACGGCGGGCCGGCTGATCGCGAACCGCTCGGCGATCTGCCCGGCCGACAGGCGCGCGTCGCCGCGCAGCATCTCCAGGATCTCCCGCCGCACCGGGTCGGCGATCGCCGCCGCCACCTCGTCCACACCCGGAAGCGTAACCAGTGGGTTACGCGTTGGGCAATGCCCCCAGGCCCTCCAGGAACGCGGTCAGCGCCCGCCGGTACGGCTCCACGGTCGTCAGGTCGGCGTACTCGTCCGGCCCGTGCTGCCCGTCGCCGCCGACCCCGAAGATCACCGCGTCGACGCCGCGCTGGAAGTAGAACCGGGAGTCCGCCGCGCCGTGCTTGCGCAGCAGGTCACCGGAGTAGCCCTCGGCGCGGGCGGCGCGCCGCAACGCGACCACGTCGGGGTTGTCCGGCTCGGCCCGGTGCGGCGGTTCGACGTGGTCGACGGCGGCGGTGACGCCCGGCGGGCACAAGGCGGTGACGTGGGCGGCGATCTCGTCCGGGTCGCGGCCGGTGAAGTCGGCGTCCTCCGGCGGGAACCGGACGTCCAGCCACGCGGTCGCGTCCGCGGGGACCTGGTTGAGCGCCTCGTTCCCGGACGAGATCCGCGCGACGTTCACCGTGGTCCGCCACTCCTCCCGGGTGGCCACCGGGTACGCGTCGAGCACCGCCTCGACCGCGCGCATCACCTTGACGAGCGCGTTGTCGCCCAACCACTGGTAGGCGCTGTGCCCGGCGCGGCCGACCGCGTGCAGCCGCACCGTGCACAGGCCCTTGGACTCGGTGACGACGCGCAGCGCGCTGTGCTCGCCGATCACCACGAACGACCCGGTGACTCCCTGCTCCAGCTGGTGCAGGGTGCCGTCACGGCCGCCGACCTCCTCGTCGGTGACGAGCTGGAGCGCGACCGGGAACGGCAGGCGGGCGGCCGTGTCGCGGAACACCGACGCCAGGACCAGCGCGGACAGCTTCATGTCCTGCGTGCCGCGGCCGATGAGCCGGTCGCCCTCCCGCCGGGGCCGGAACTGCCCGTCCGCGCCCGGCACCACGTCCAAGTGCGCGTTGAGGATCAAGCGGAAGTGGGGACGGCGCTCCCCCGCGTACACGAGCGCGCTCGGCTTGCCGCCCGACTCGAACCGCTCCACCGTGAAGCCCGGCCCGACGACGTCGAGCACGAGCTCCAGCGCGCGGCGCAGGTCGTCGGGCCGGTCGGCGGTGGAGCGGATGGCGAGCAGCCGTTCGGCCAGGGCGAGCAGGGACGGCGAGGCGGGCAGCGGGTCCATCCCGCCATCGTGCCCGGTCGCCGCACGGGGCCGCGGCGGATCTCGCACGCTTGATCGACACCGGCCACACCGGGGTGTGGTCCGGCGGGAAGTGGATACCCCACGGCCATGGACGTGGACGCCGATCGCCTGTCGGACGAGGACCTGCGCCGGTTCGTGCTGGACCGGCTCACCGAGGACGAGGAACGCGTGGCCCGCGAGGAGTCGCCGTTGCTCGACGACGCCGAGGGCCGCGGCCGGCTGCGGGTGCTGCGGTCCGACGACGGCCGCGAGCTGCTCCTGGTGCCGGGCACGGCGCACACCCGCGACGACGCCGTCGTGCCGTTCGAGGAGAAGGCGCGGTGGCTGCGCACGGAGGTCGAGCGCACGTCCGACCGCTGGGTGCTCCAGCTCCTCGCCGCCGCCTACGACACGCACCACAGGTGGCAGGAGGAGTGGCGGACGTGACCGGCCCGGTCGACGACGAGGACGGCCTGCCGCCGCGCGCCCCGCCCCGCAGCGCGTTGATCCTCCGGCTGTGGTTGGCCGGGTTCGGGATCGTCTTCAACGCCGTGGCCGCGGTGCTGTGCGTGCGGGCCGGCCTGACCTGGCTGGCCGTGCTGCTCGGCGTGCTGGTGGTCGCGCTGATCGTCGACTTCGGCTGGGTCGTGCACCGCAAGCGGCGCGGCGACCCCGGCTGACCGGGCCCCCTCGGCTCAGCGGACCGGGGACGGGCTGGTCGCCCGCGGCGCCGGGAGGTCGTGGTTGCGGCTGATGTTGTGCTCCAGCAGGGCTTGCGACTCGGCGACGCCGACCGGGCCGTCCGGCAGCACGCCGTCGTGGTCCTTCAACTCCACCAGGACGTCGTCCATCGCGGTCTGCGCGGCGAACAGGCATGGCGTGCTGTAGATCGCCACGTCGACGCCCAACGCGGTCAGCTCCGTCAACGACAGCCGGGGCGACCGACCGCCCGAGATCTGGTTGAACACCACCGGCTTGTCGCGCACCACGTCCCGGACCCGGCGGATCACGTCCACCGACGGCACCCCGTCGACCAGGACCGCGTCGGCGTCCGTCTCGGCGAACGCCGCGGCCCGCCGCAGCATCTCGTCCTCCTCGGTGGCGTCCGTCCGCGCGACGACCACGAGGTCGGTCCGCGCGCCGAGCACGACGTCCAGCTTCTCGAGGTACCGCTCCAACGGCAGCACCACCTTGCCCTCGACGTGCCCGCACCGCCGCGGCCGCCGCTGGTCCTCCAGCACCGCGCCGGACGCGCCCACCTGCTCCAGCGCGCGCACGACCTGGCCCGCCACCTCGGGGTCCACGTACCCGTCGTCGATGTCCACCAGCAGGTGCTGCCGTGGGAACGCGAGCCGCAGCCGCTGCACGAACCCCACCACGTCCGGCCAGGCGATGAACCCGATGTCGGGCAGGCCGTAGTGCGAGGCGGAGAAGCCGAACCCGGACACGAACAGCCCGTCGTAGTGGCGGGCCGCGACCGAGGCCGACAGCATGTCGAAGACGCCGATCAGCGGGGTCGTCCCGGGCGCGGAGACCGCCTCGCGCAGTGCCTTGCCGTAAGCCATGCCACGAACCTAGGCAGCCCCGCCGGACGGGTCGAGATATCGGAAGGATGAGATCCACTCCGCCACCGTGGCGTCCCCACAAACTTGAAAAGCTGTCGCGGTGACCGCCGACAAGCCCCCTGTCCGCTACCGGCTCCCGCCCGCGTGCCGGACGCGTAGTCGGCGCGGTCCTCGGCGTCGCGCTGAATCCTGTCCACCACCGGGGCTCGACACCGCGGGCCTTGATCGCGCACCGCACGATCAAGGCCCGCGGTCGAGTCCGGCGACGACGGCGGCCGTCACTCGGCGGCGGTGAACACGCCCAAGGCGGCCTCCCGCACGTCCGGGTCGTCGTGCCGGCGCAGCGCGCGGAGCAGCGCACGCCACTCCTCGGGCCACCCGGCGTCCGGACCGGCCACCTTCGTGATCGCGAGCGCCGGCACGGCCGCGCCCTCGGCGGCCAGCGTGGTGGCGACGTCGAGCAGCCGTGCCCGCGACAACCGCCGCAACACGCCGCCGAGGTCCCTTTCCACCTCCGCCGCGGCCTGCCACGCCGCCACCGGCCGCACCGCCAGCCGCACCACCTCGCGCAACCCGTCCAGCTCCGCGCCTTCGTCCTCCCACGGCACCGCGGCCACGGTCAAGCTCACCGCCCACGACCGGTAGCCGGCGGCGGCGAGGTCCGGCACGACCGCCCGTGCCGCCGCACGTCCCGCTGCCGAACGGTCCCAGGCCAGACCCTGCACGACCGCCTCGATCCGCTGCCGCGCGGGCAGGTCGCGGTCCTCGACCGCGTCGAACTCACCGTCCACGGCGAGCAACGCGGCGATCGCCTCCCGCAACGGCGCCACGGACGTCGTCGCCGACAGCCGCACCAACGCGGCCAGGGCGTACCGCCAGGTCGCCGTGGCGGAGAGGTCGGACACCCGCGACACCAGCAGCTCCGCGGCCCCGTCCGACCACCGGATCCACGCCGGCAACGCCGACAGCCCCAGCCTGGCCGTGTCCGGGTCGGCCGACCCCGCGACCACCCGCACCAGCTCCGCGTACCGCGCCCGGTGCCGGCGGGCCACCACGTCCGGCCCCTGGTCGAGCACCTCGCCCGCCACCGCCCGCTCGTCCGCGACGGCCCGCCCCAGCAGCTCCCACGCGGCCTCGTCGTCGAGGAACCACCGCGTCGCCGACACCACCGCACGCCGGACGTCCCGGTGCGCGCCGTCCCACGCCCGCGCCAACACCTCCACCGCGCCGGGCGACCGGTGCTGCGCCAACAACCGCACGGCCTCCTTGCGCGCCGTCACCTTCGCGCCGCCGACCACCGGCGCGAGCAGCACGCCGAGGCGCTCGGGCGACGTGAACCGGGCACACCGGCTCAACGCGTACACCGCGACCCGCGCCCGATCGGTGTCGACGTGCGCGAGCAGATCGGGCAGGACGTCACCGGGTTCGTCCGTCCACGCCAACGCGGCCAGCGCCGCCTCCGCCACCTGCACCTCGCGGTCGTCGACGAACCGGCGCACCACCGGCGCCGACCCCGGCACCCGCCCGAGGCCGCGGACCGCCGACGCGCGCTCGAACGGGTTCGCGCCGCGCGACGACGCCAGCGCCGCCAACTCGGCGACGTACGCGGCGACCTGGCGCGGCAACCACCGGTCGAAGCACCCGTGGAACGGGGGCACGTACCGCACGCCCCGCTTCAGGAACCGGCCGTGCGCCGGCCGACCGATCACCCGGTCCAGCAGGTCCGTGCGCCGCCACGCGACCACCTGCCGCACCGCCGCCAGCGTGATCGTGGACGGGTCGTCGGCGAGCACCCGCTCCACGCGCTCGTCCCGCGTCCCGCTCGGCGCCAGCCACAGGTCGATCGCGCGCCGCACCACGCCGTCGTCCGCGGCCGACCGCGCCCGGTCCAGGAAACCCTGCAGCTCCGGCATGTCCCACGCCCGCCGGTCCAACCCGGCGGCCAGCCAGAGGACCACCGAGAACCGGCCACGCGCGGCGTCGGCGTCGATCCGCGGCCGCAACGCCGCGAACACCCCGTGCTCCGCCCCGCGCGGCAACACCCGGTACAGCCCGGTCAGGTCGATCCACGCCCCGTGCACCCCGAGGTGCCCCAGACCGGCCAGGCCCGTCTCCACCAGCTCCGGTCGACGCGACACCGCGCCCTCCCGGATCAACGACTGGGCCAACCTCCGCACCGCGTACTTCGTCTGCGGCGAGCAGTCCCGCGCCTGGGCGGCGTCGAGCATCACCTTGCCCACCGCGTCCGCCTCCGCCGGCCGGAACAGCCACGCCGGGACCTCCCCCAACGCCGCGACCGCCCGTCCCCGCACGGGGTCCTGCTCGTTGGAGAGCCTCGTCAACCCCGCCACCACACCACCGAAGACGTCCGGATCACGGGTCGCCGCGGCCGCCGCCAGGTACAGCGGGTACGCCTCCGCCCGTTCGTCGGCGGTCGCCCGACGGGTCGCGGCGAGCAGGACGTCCCGCGCCTCCGCCCACGCCAACCGAGCCGTGACGGCCAGCCGACGCGACGGGTCGTCCGCGACCTGGCGCAACCCCAGCAACCGACGCGCGACCACAGCCCGTGCCACGGCCGGCAGTTCGTCCACGGCGGCCGGCGGCACGTCCGGGCGGTCGCCGAACGCGCCCGTGAACACCGCCTCGCGACGCGACGGCGGGATCGTCCGCAGGAACCGGACGAGCGCGTCACCGTCGAGCATGCGCGCGAACGGGATCAGCTCATCGGGACCGGCCGGCGCCAGGGCACGCCACAGGGACCGCCGCTCCGGCACCCGACCCGTCCGACGCGGGTCGACCAGCAACCGCGCCACGCGACGCGGGTCGTGCCGGGCCAGCCGACCGATCACCCGACCCAGGCCCCACGGCAGGGACACGTGCGGCAACACCCGTTCCACCAGGTCGAGCACCCGGTCCGGCGCGGACGGCGCCGCCGCCATCACCGCGCCGTCGAAGCGGTGCCACAACCCCGGCCACCACGCCGTGGTCGTGGCGTCCAACTCCGCCTCCACGAAGTCCAGCACCACCAGCGGGTGCCGACGTCCCAGCGTCGCCCAACTCCCCACCGCGTGCTCCAGGTCGGGCAACAGCGCCGCGACCGTGGCGGACGAGCACATCGCCAGCAGCCCCGCCGCCTCACCGTCCCCGAACCGCTCGCGGACGACCCCCACCAACTCGTCGGCCAACGCCTGGCGCTTCCGCCGCCGCACCCCGCTGTAGAAGCTCTGCCGCAACGCGCCGGGCAGGTGCCGCAACCGTTCCGCGAACACCGCCGCCGACACGTCCAACCGGATCGCCGCGCCGATCGCCTGGCGCACCACCGACGTGTGCCGAGCCGACAGGCACCGCTCAACGTGCTCCCGGTCCCCGGCCACGTACGCCAGGTGCAACGCGATCCGCTGCTCGAACTCGCCCCGCCCCTCCAGCTCCCGCAACAACGCTCCCAGCTCACCGGAGCCGGCCAACTCGCGCGCGGTGTGGGCGAGCAGCCGCTGCCGCGCACCGTAGGGCAGCGGGTCGAGGGCCTTGAGCAGACGTCGCACAGTGGTCACCGCGGGATTCTGAACCACCCGACCGCCCACCTGCCACCAGATTGCCAAACCGTGCCGGAAATGATTTGACCCCCACCCGGCCCTCACTCACCATAGGACCACCGCAGCACCCCTGAATTCCCACCACGCCCCCATAGCTCAGCAGGACAGAGCGCGCCGCTACGAACGGCGAGGTCCCAGGTTCGAATCCTGGTGAGGGCACCGCTGGAACCAGTACCGCCGCCGCTCGCAGGGCAACCCCGCCGGGCCGCGGCCGGTGGTTCCAGACCAACCCAACGCCCGGAAAGACCACGCCAAAAGCCCAGCCGCCACACCGGACGCCTGAGCACCGTCGCGTGTCTCCCCGACGAGCGCGAATCATCACCAATGCACCGAACCACGTCCGTCCACTCTGGACAGAATCGCGCAGTTCCGCCTCTCTGACCCGCAATACCGCCGGCGGCCGACGAGGCTTGATTTGGGTGCCATAGGTTGGTCGGAGCCGGCAGCCTTGGCGGGCGCCTTATCCGCCATTCCTGCCGGTTGCGGCCTGCCTCCGGTGCCCGTACTGGCCCCATGTCACATCAAGCCGGACCGGACAACAAAACCGTCCCCAAATCTCCACACCACAATCAATGCCGCCGCACACCGCGAACCACAGCACGCACTCCACACCGTCACCCATGATCGGTAGGGGCGAGGCGCCACCCCTCCCCGCACTCCCCCAACCCACATATGTGAACCGCCCCGCCAAATGCCCGTCGGCCACATATGTGAACATCGCACCCGAGCCGTCACCGACCGTTGACACGCCCGAAACTTGCGCTACGGTGCGATAAGAGAGCGCTTTCCAGATAACCCGCGATTCACCCTGCACTCACCCTCATACGGGAGAGGAAATACCCATGCCCACACCTCTCGGGAACTGGCGCGCCCTGCGCAAGGCCATCACGATCACGGTCGCTTTCACCGCAGCCCTCGCCGCCACACCGGCCACCGCCACCGCCACACCTCTCGCCACCCCCTCCACAACCACCACCCCACCCGTCACACCAACCGCAGCCACCGCAGACGGCTTCGCCTCAGTCACCGCGTTAGGCCAGGCAGGCACCACCGGCGGCGCGGGCGGAGCGGTCGTCACGGCCACCACGACGGCGCAGTTCCTCAACTACATCGCCCGCCCGGAACCACTGATAGTGCAGGTCCAAGGCACGATCACCCTGCCGACCGGCACCACGGACGGCATGCACGACGTCGCGTCCGACAAGACGATCATCGGCCTGGGCTCCGACGCCCGCCTGGTCGGCGGCGGGCTGAACATCGGCCTGCCGGTGGACGACGACGTCACCACTCCCCCGGCGAACGCCGTGCACAACGTGATCATCCGGAACCTGGCGCTCTCCGGCGCCACCGACGACCTGATCAACGTGCAGATGTTCAGCCACCACATCTGGATCGACCACAACGACTTCTCCAACGGTGACGACGGCGCGGTCGACATCAAAAGGGGCAGCGATTTCATCACCGTCTCGTGGAACAGGTTTCACGACCACGACAAGACCCTGCTGCTCGGCCACGACGACGACAACGGCGCGCAGGACATCGGCCGTTTGCGGGTCACCTACCACCACAACTACTTCGACGGCTCCGACCAGCGCAACCCACGCGTCCGATTCGGTGAATCGGTGCACGTCTACAACAACTACTACCGCGACAACAGCTACGGCGTCGCCTCCGCCATGAACGCGGGCGTGGTGATGGAGGGCAACTACTTCTACAGCGTGAACAACCCGGGCCGGGTCGACTTCAGCGGCGACCTGGGCCGGATCGTCGCGCGCGACAACATCCTCGTCGAGTGCAACCACGCGATCGAGCTGCGCGGGTCCGTGGTCGAGCCCCGCACGTACTACGCCTACACCGCCGACCGGGCAGCCGACGTCCCCACCATCGTCCCCGCCGGCGCGGGCACCGGCCGCGTCCAGAGGAGCAACCCGTCATGAGCCACATCAGCAGGCGGGCCCTCCTCACCGGCGCCGCAGCAACGGCCGTCACAGCCGCTACCGCCACCACCGCGTCCGCCCGCACCACCCGCCCACCCACCGCCACCGACTCCGCCAACAACCCACGACACACCGTCACCACCACGAACCCGGTCTGGGCCGCGCCGTTCCACACCGCCGACGGCTTCGCCGGCACCAACACCCTCGGCCAGAACGGCACCACGGGCGGCGCCGGCGGACCGGTCGTCACGGTCCGCGACACCGAGACGTTCCTCGACTACTGCGACCGCAACGAGCCGTACGTCATCCAGGTCGACGGCATCATGCAGTTCAGCAGCAAGCAGGCCCTGCGCTCGAACAAGACCGTCATCGGCCTGCCCGGCGCGGAGATCCGCGGCGGCGGACTCGACATGTACCGCCGGCAGAACGTGATCATCCGCAACCTCCGCTTCACCGGCGCGGACGACGACGCGATCAGCGTCCAGCAGTCGTCGCACCACATCTGGATCGACCACTGCGACTTCAGCGGCGGCGCGGACGGGCTGATCGACATCGTCCGCGGCGCGGACTTCATCACGGTGTCGTGGAACCACTTCCACCACCACAGCAAGACCGCGCTGCTCGGCCACTCCGACTCCAACGCGAGCCAGGACACCGGCAAGCTCCGCGTCACGTTCCACCACAACTACTTCGACGGCACGGCCCAGCGGCACCCGCGGGTCCGGTTCGGCGAGCCGATCCACGTCTACAACAACTACTTCCGCGACAACGCCCTGTACGGCGTCGCGTCCACGATGAACGCGGGCGTCCTGGTCGAGGCCAACCACTTCGAGAACGTGCCGCACCCGATCTACTCGGGCTACGACGCGAGCGGGCCGGGCCGCGTCGTCGAGCGCGACAACGTCTACGTCAACTCCGGCACGCCCCAAACCCTCGGCACCGTCGTGGAACCGCGCACCTACTACGCCTACACCCCGGACAACCCGTCAACCCTGCCCAGCACCATCCCGGCCGGCGTCGGCGTGGGCCCGATCTGAGCCGAGACGTCGGGACAGGCCACACCCAGCCAGGAGGACAACGCATGACCGCCATCAACCGCCGACGCCTGCTCGCCGGCACAGCGCTCGCCGCGGTAGCCGCCACGGCGCCGCGCGCCGCCTGGGCCGCCGACCAACCCCACCCCAACCCGCACAACACCGACCCGCTCAACACCGACTCACCCAGCGCCGGCTCCCTCAGCATCGACCCCCTCGCCGTCGCCGACGGTTTCGCCGGCGTGAACGCCCTCGGCCAGAACGGCACCACCGGCGGCGCGGGCGGCCAGGCGGTCACCGTCACCACGGCCGCCGCCCTCGCCGACTACGTGGGTCGCAAGGAGCCGTACGTCATCTCCGTCTCCGGCCGCATCCAGCTCGGCGGCATGGTCACCGTGGTCGCCAACAAGACGATCATCGGCGTCGGCTCCACGGCCGAGATCACCGGCGGCGGCCTCCAGCTCGGCTCCACCACCCGCCCCGGCAACAACGTGATCATCCGCAACCTGCGGTTCACCAACGCCTCGGACGACTCGATCAGCGTCACGAACTCCGCGCACCACGTGTGGATCGACCACTGCGACCTCTCCAACGGTTACGACGGCCTGCTCGACATCAAGCGCAACTCCGACTACGTCACGGTGTCGTGGAACCACTTCCACCACCACAGCAAGTCGGCGCTGCTCGGCCACTCCGACACCTACACCACCGACCGCGGCAAGCTCCGCGTCACCTACCACCACAACTTCTTCGACGGCACGGACCAGCGCCACCCGCGCGTGCGGTTCGCCGAGCCGGTGCACGTCTACAACAACTACTACCGGGGCAACGCGCTCTACGGCGTCGCGTCCACCATGGACGCCGGTGTCCTCGTGGAGGCCAACTACTTCGAGAACGTCGCCCGCCCGATCCTGTCCGGCTACGACAAGAGCGGGCCGGGTCGCGTCGTCGAGCGCGACAACATCTACGTCAACTCCGGCACGCCCCAAACCCTCGGCACCGTCGTGGAACCGCGCACCTACTACAGCTACACCCCGGACAACGCCGCCTCCGTACCCAGTCTCGTCACCGCCGGCGCAGGAGTCGGCCGCGTCCAATGGAGGACATCGTGAGGAGCACCACCGCTGTCGCGCTCGCCGCGACACTGCTCGGGAGCCTGGTCACCGCCGCCGCACCCGTCACGGCCGCACCCGCCACCTCCGGGATCACCACCCCGGGCACCAACGCCGGAACCAGCGCCGCAGGCAACCCGGGCGCCACCGTCGAGACGTCACCCCGAGGCTTCGCGTCGATCAACGCCCTGGGCCAGAACGGCACCACCGGCGGCGCCGGCGGACCGGAGGTCACCGTCTCCACCGCCGCCGACCTCATCGCCGCCATCAAGGCCGACGGCCCGCGCGTGGTCCGCGTGCAGGGCATGATCACGCTCCCACCGGGCATGTACGACGTCACCTCCGACAAGACGATCATCGGCGTCGGCGCGGCGTCCGGCCTGATCGGCGGCGGGCTGAACATCGGCCTGCCGGTCAGCGAGGTGACCACTCCCCCGGCGAACGCCGTGCACAACGTGATCATCCGCAACCTGGTGTTCCGCAACGCCAGCGACGACTCGATCAACGTTCAGATGTTCAGCCACCACATCTGGATCGACCACAACGACCTCTCCCGCGGCTACGACGGGCTGATCGACATCAAGCGCGGCTCCAGCTACATCACCGTCTCGTGGAACCACGTCCACGACCACGCCAAGAACATGCTGCTCGGGCACTCCGACACCAACGGCGCGCAGGACACCGGCTACCTGAAGGTGACCTACCACCACAACTTCTACAACAAGACCTCGCAGCGCAACCCGCGCACCCGCTTCGGCAACCCCGTGCACATCTTCAACAACTACTTCCTGAACAACAGCGACACGGGCCCGGCGTGCCAGGCCCAGTCGGGCTGCTGGATCGAGGCGAACCACTTCGACAACGTCGAAGAGCCGATGACCAACAGCTACTCCGGCCCGCGGGGCAGCATCGTGGAGCGGAACAACGTGTACGTGAACAGCGGCACCCCGGTCGTCGGCGGCACCGTCGTCGACCCCCGCACCTACTACCAGTACACCGTCGACCCGCCGGCCAACGTCAAGGCGCTGGTCACGCAGGGCGCGGGCACCGGCCGCATGTGACCGGTGAACACGCCGATCCCGGCTCCCACCACGGGGAGCCGGGATCGACACCGGTCAGCTCGGCCGCGCGACTACTGGAAGACCACGTCGTTGCAGAAGTAGTACGACTGGTCCGAGTGGCTGGCCTGCCAGATCACGTAGACGATGTGGCGGCCGGTGCGGCTGCCCGCGTTCACCCCGACCTGGTACTGACCGGCCGGCGCGTAACGGCCGGTGCTGGCCACCAGTTCCAGGTTGCCCCAGCCCAACTGCTGCGTCGTCGGGTCGAAGCCCTGCCGCGTCACGTACACGCGCAGGTAGTCCGCGCCGTGCCGGGCCTGGTCGGTGACGGTGAGCGTGAACTGGCGCGGCTTGGTCACGGCGCGCCACGGGCCGGGGTTGTCCAGCGCCGCGTACCGCATGCCGCCGGTGCGGCCGCCGCTGCACAGCTGGCCGTTCGGGATCACGCCCTGGTGGTTGCCCGCGACGCCTTCGCGGTACAAGCCGTTCCAGTTCCACATCGCGTTGGTGTCGGCCTGCCAGGCCTGCCAGCACATTGGGTCCTGCTGGGCCATCGCCGGGTTCTGGAAGTCGCTGCCCCACCGCTGCCAGCAGCCGTAGTTGCGCGACGGCGGGTCGGTGGTCGACCCGTGCGCGTCCGCGATACCGGTCAGCAGGCTCGCCATGAGCCCGGCGGCGACCGCGAACACCGCGAAGACCCTGCCAAGCAGTCTCTTGTTCGCAGGGACGGATATGAGCGCCACTCTCTCCTCCTCGTTGAGGACGACCATGTCAGGTACTTCTCATGGATTGCTGGGAGCGCTCCCAAATCGCACTGTAACCATCCGCGCACAGAGTTGTGAAGTGTTGGCGGACAACGACATCCCATTCGACACGCGTTCGACCGCAGTTCGACGAAACGCCCTCCCGGCACACAGCCGGAAGGGCGTCTCAACGGACCGCGACCCGCGCGGAACTCACGTACTCACGTACTCACAACAGGAACCGCACCACAGGAACCTCACCTACCGAACACTCGGCAGCACACTTCACCGCACCGGACATCACAGCAGGGACAGGTCAACGGCCTCGGCCATCGCCCGGTGCCCCGCGTCGCTCGGGTGCAGGCCGTCACCGCTGTCGTACGCCGGCAGCATCGCGTCCGGGTTCGCCGGGTCGGCCAGGGCGCGGTCGAAGTCGACCACCCCGTCGAACTCGCCCGACGTGCGAATCCAGGCGTTGACCTCGTCCCGCACGGTCTCGCCCGCGTCCGTGAAGTACCCGGCGCCCTTGTACGGCAGCAGCGTTCCGCCCAGCACCCGCACGCCCCGGGCGTGCGCCCGGCCGATCAGCTCGCGGTAGGCGGCGATCAGCTCCGCCGCCGTGACGGCCGGGTTCGGCGCCGTGCACTCGGACGCGAACTGCGGGAAGCCGATGTCGTTGATGCCCTCCAGCAGGATGACCGTGCGCACGTCCGGCTGCGCCAACGCGTCGCGCTCGAACCGCGACAGCGCCTTCTCGCCGAAGCACGACGAATCGTTGAGCACCCGGTTGCCGCTGATGCCCGAGTTCACCACGCCGCGCCGACCGCCCAACCGCTCGGCCAACTCGTCCGGGAAGCGGTTGTCAGCGTCCATAGTGGACCGGCCGCCGTCGGTGATGGAATCGCCGAACGCCACCACGACGTCACGGCGCGGCGCCCGGTCGGTCACGTCCACCCCGCTGAGGTAGTACCACGACTGCGACGTCTCGGTGAACGCGTCGGCCGCCACGTCGGCCCGGTGGTCGCCCGAGGCCCGCCAGCTCGTCGCGTTCGCGTACGCGTGCCCGGTGGCCGGTCCGGTCGCCCCCGCGAGGTACAGCGTCACGGTCACCCGGCTCAGCGGCGACACCACCAGCGGCGCCGGGTCGCCGGCCACCTCACCGCCGGCGGGCACCGTCACCGACCGGTGACCGCGGAACGTCACGTGCCACACGGAGTTCGGCCGCACCGCCGCGCCCTCCGCCGTGTGCGCGACCGTCGCCCCGGTCACCACCAACGGCGACGTGCCGTAGGCGTTGGAGAGCCTGATCCGGACCGCCGCGCCGCCGTCGCTGATCCGCACGACCTGGCGGAGGGTGTGGTCCTCGAACCCGGCGGGTCCCCAGCTCGGTCCGAGGGAGGCCGTGGGCGGCTGCGGCGCCGCCCCCCACGTCGCGGACCACCCGGGCGTGGGCCGGGCCAGCACGGTTCCCGGAACCAGCGCGATGCCCAGCACCGCCACCAGCAGTGTCGCCAATGTCCTCATGGCCCGCCCCGTAAGTAGTCGGTCGACTCGGCTCTGACGACGTTAAGAGGGCACCGGTTTGCCGGCAGCCCGGACCGGCCCTCTCACACCGATCGGGGGACTGAAACCACCCGGTCCGACCGGCGCGGGCGGTGTCCTGGACGCCACGGCGTCGCACTCGACGTGTCGCCGGCGGGCGGGGTGTCGCGGACGTTGCTCGTCTCAGCCGACCGTCACCGGCGCTCGACAACCCGACGAGGCGGCGATGTCCTCCTCCAAGCGGCAACCGGCCGTTCCACCAGGGCCGACGGGACGAGACGGAGGTCTTGACGACCGCACGGCGGGCGACTTAGGGTCCGGCATCTCGAAAATTGCCGGATCAAAGACGAAACTTTCGAACGCGCCGCTGTAGTCGTCTGAGAAAGCGAACCCCCATGAAGTCGATCCGACTAGTCACCGCCACGCTCGCCGCGCTGGCGCTGTCGCCGCTGGCCCTGGCCGCGGCGTCGCCCTCCACGGCCGACCTGTCACCGGGCCACGCCAAGAAGGACACCCTGCGCTGGGTGGCGCCCAAGGGCTTCTACATCGGCACCGCCGCCGCGGGCGGTGGGCACCACGAGTCGCAGCCCTACCCCGACCCGTTCACCAAGGACCTGGAGTACCGCAGCGTCCTGGCCTCCGAGTTCAGCTCGGTGTCCGCCGAGAACCAGATGAAGTGGGAGTACATCCACCCGGAGCAGGGCCGCTACAACTTCGGCATGGCGGACCGGATCGTCCGGTTCGCCCAGCTGAACCGCCAGGTCGTGCGCGGGCACACGCTGTTGTGGCACAGCCAGAACCCGGCGTGGGTGGAGCAGGGCGACTTCACGCCCGAGCAGCTGCGCGAGATCCTGCGCGAGCACATCACCACCGTCGTCGGCCGCTACAAGGGCAAGATCCAGCAGTGGGACGTGGCGAACGAGATCTTCAACGACTCGGGCGCCCTGCGCACCACCGACAACATCTGGATCCGCGAGCTCGGCCCCGGCATCATCGCGGACGCGTTCCGCTGGGCGCACGAGGCCGACCCCAAGGCGCAGCTGTACTTCAACGACTACAACGTCGAGAGCGTCAACCCCAAGAGCAACGCCTACTACGCGCTGATCAAGGACCTGCTGGCGCAGGGCGTCCCGGTGCACGGCTTCTCGGCGCAGTCGCACCTCAGCACCCGGTACGGCTTCCCCGGTGACCTCCAGGCGAACCTGCAGCGGTTCGCCGACCTGGGCCTCGGGACCGCCATCACCGAGCTCGACGTGCGGATGGACCTCCCGGCGAACGGCGTGCCGACCGCCGAGATGCTGGAGAAGCAGGCCGACTACTACCGCCGGACGCTCACCGCGTGCCTCAACGTCGAAGGCTGTGACTCCTTCACGATCTGGGGCTTCACCGACAAGTACTCCTGGGTGCCGGTGTTCTTCTCCGGCGAGGGCGCGGCGACCGTGATGTGGGACGACTTCACCCGCAAGCCCGCCTACCACGCCCTCCAGTGCACGCTGGCGGAGGCTTCCACCGCCCGCGGCGAGAAGCACCCGCACCTGCCGAACTGCGCGTAACCGCACCACGGCAGGGCAGCTCGACCGCAGGCCATCGGCCCCCGTTCGAACCCGGAGTTCGGGCGGGGGCCGATTCCACCTGTGCACTTTCAATTAACACTGAAGCTATAGAGGCGACTCAGCCGAAGGCCACCACGGCGCAACCGGCCGCCAACGCCACGCACAACGGCGAGTAGATCCGCAGATCGAGCCGGGCGAACCCGGTCGACCGCCGCGACGAGATCGCCAGCCCGCTCACCCCGCGCAGCGCCAGCACCGCCGCCACGCCGACCGTGCCGACGACCGCCACCCACGACGGACCGGGCACGGGCACGAGACCCGCTCGACCGACGACCAGGTACGCGGCCACGCCGAGCAGCACCGCCACGGCCGACGTCAACGCGGGCGACGGCAGCTTCTCCGGCGGCACGTCCACCACCAGCCGGGCGAACTCCTCCCGTGACCGCGTCGGCCACGGCGTGAAGATCCACACCACGTGCAGCACGCCCACGAGCACCAGAACAATCGCCGTGAGCAGGGCCAACACCGTCATCGGACACCTCCGTACGCCTGCGTATGGTCGCAGACCGTACGGTACCGTACGGAGGTCGCCGACCAGACCGACCGACGGTGAGACGCACACCACCGCCGACCGGGAACACCGAGCGCGCCCACACCGTTGAAGCAATCGGTCGGTGCGGTCCGTGTCCCCGGGCCTCACCAAGCGCCTTCGCGGAATACCGTCAGGCTGGAGCCGCGTCGAGCCACTCGCCGAGAGGCGACCGCCGCGCCGACCCCCACTACCTCACCGGACCGACCACGTCCGTGACGCCGTCGAGCAGCCCTCGCACGTGGTCCTCGCCGGCCAGCGTGCTGTGCAGCACGGTCACCGACGCGTCGGTGACCCCGCAGTGGTTCGAGACGCCCACCCGCAGCAGGCGGTCCAGCACGTCGTCCAGGCCGTGCTCGGCGAACGTCTCCCGCGACTCCCCCGCCAGCCCGATCCACCGCACCCGCTTGCCCGCGAGCCGGGGTTGGCTGCGCCCGTAGGCGAAGCCGTGGTTCCACACGCGGTCGATCCAGCCCTTCAGGATCGCGGGTGGCCCGTACCACCAGACGGGGAACACGACGACCTGCAGGTCGGCCGCCGAGATCCGGGCCATGTGGGCGCGGACGTCCGCCGAGTACGGCTTGTCGCGGTCGGCCCAGTCCGGTTCGTCCTCGGGCGTCATCCGCGGGTCGAAGCCCTCGACGTGCAGGTCCAGCACGTCCACCTCGACGTCGCCCGCGGCCAGGAGGTGGTCGCGCACCCGTGCCGCCACCTGCCACGTCAGCGAGTCGGGCCGCGGGTGGGCCACCACCAGCAGCGCCTTCACCGGGCGTCCAGGCGCACGAGCATCTTGCCCGTGTTCGCGCCGCGCAACACTCCCAGGAACGCCTCGGGCGCGCGTTCCAGACCGTCCACCACGGTCTCCTCGGCGCGCAGCGAGCCGTCCGCGAGCCACCCCGCGGCACGCTCGACGTACTCGGGGAACCGGTGCAGGTACGAGCTGACGACCATGCCGCGCAGGCTGAGCTGCTTGACCGCCGCCGGGTACAGGTTGGGGCCCGGCACGGGTCCGGTCGCGTTGTACTGGCTGACGGCGCCGACGAGCGCGATCCGGCCGCCGTCGCGCATCGCGCCGATGGCGGCTTCGAGGTGGTCGCCGCCGACGTGGTCGAGGTAGACGTCGACGCCCGCGGGCGCGGCGGACGCCAACCGGTCCGCGAGGGGACCGTCCTTGTAGTCGAGCGCGACGTCGAAGCCGAAGTCCGCCACGACCTTCTTCGCCTTGACCGGACCGCCGACCGACCCGATCACGCGCGAGGCGCCGAGCAGGCGGGCCAGCTGACCGGCGACGCTGCCGACGGCGCCCGCGGCGGCGGACACGAACACCACGTCACCGGGCCGCACGGGCGCGGTCTCGGTCAGGCTGACGTACGCGGTGAGCCCCGGCGTGCCCAGGACGCCGAGGTAGGCCTGCGCCGGGGCCAACGCGGTGTCCACGACGGTCGCCGCCGCCGCGTCCACCACGGCGTGCTCGCGCCACCCGAGGAAGTGGACCACGGTCGAGCCGACCGGCACGGCGTCCGCCCGCGAGGCGATCACCTCGCCGACCGCGCCGCCGTCCATCGCCTCGCCGAGCCGGAACGGCGGGATGTACGACTCTCCCTCGTCCATCCGACCGCGCATGTACGGGTCGACCGACATCCACGTGTTGCGCACCAGCACCTGGCCGTCCGCGAGTTCGGGCAGGTCCGCGGTGGCGAGGGTGAAGTGGTCCGGGGTCGGTTCGCCGACCGGGCGGGCGGCGAGCCGGATCTCGCGGGTGGTGGTGGGGGCCATGAGGTTCCTCCGAGCGGTTCTGCGTTCTCCGGGACCGACTGTGCCGCCGCCCTGTTCGGGTTCTGCTCGGATCTTGTGCGGGTCGCTCGGCTACGGTTCCGGGCATGCGTTTCGGGGTGCTGGGTCCGCTGGACGTCCGGACGGCGGACGGCACACCGGTCCGGGTGCCCGAGCGCAAGGTGCGCGTGCTGCTCGCCGACCTGCTGGCCCACCGCGGCCGGCCGGTGTCGGCGGACCGGCTGGTCGCCGACCTGTGGGGCGACGACGGTCCGGGCAACCCGCTGCGGGCGCTGCACGCGAAGGTGTCCCAGCTGCGCCGGGCGCTGGAGGAGGCCGAGCCGGGCGGCCGCGACCTGGTCGAGTCCCGCTCCCCCGGCTACCTGCTGCGCGCCGACGCCACCGTGGACACCGACCGGTTCGCGGAGCTGGCCGCCCGTGCCCGCGAGGTCGCCGACCCGTCCGCGCGGGCCGCGTTGCTCGCCGACGCGGTGAGCCTGTGGCGGGGTCCGGCGTTCGCGGAGTTCGCGGACCTCGACTTCACCCGGTCCGAGGTCACCCGCCTGGAGGAGCTGCGGCTGGTCGCGTTGGAGGACCTGGCGCGGGCCCGGCTGGACCTGGGCGAGCACGCGGCCGTGGTGTCGGAGCTGGCCGACCTCGTGGCGCGGCACCCGTTGCGGGAACGCCTTCGCGCGACGCACCTGCGCGCCCTCTACCGGTCGGGACGGCAGGGTGAGGCGTTGGCCGGCTACGACGACCTGCGCCGCCGGCTGGCCGACGACCTCGGCGTCGACCCGAGCCCCGAGCTGGCCGACCTGCACCGGGCGATGCTGGCCCAGGACCCGGACCTCGCGCCGCCGGTCCGGCCGGGCACCAACCTGCAGAACCCCCTCACCCCGCTGGTGGGCCGGCGGCGGGACGTGGCCGAGGTGCGCCGGCTGCTCGCCGAGCACCGGCTGGTGACGTTGACCGGGCCCGGCGGGGTCGGCAAGACGCGGCTCGCGGTGGAGACGGCACGCCAGGTCGTGGACGGCTTCCCGGACGGCGTGTGGGTCGTCGAGGTGTCCGGGTCGAGCGCGCTGCCCGACGTGGTGGCCGCCGTGCTCGGCATCCGCGACGACGGCACGTGGGGCGGCCAGCACCTCGACACCCTCGACCGGCTGGCAAACGCGTTGCGGGACAAGCGGGTGCTGCTCGTGCTGGACAACTGCGAGCAGGTGCTGCCGGACGTGGCGGAGCTGACGGCGGTGGTGCTGCGGACCGCGCCGCACGTGCGCGTGCTGGCAACGAGCCGGGAGCCGCTGGCCGTGGCGGGCGAGGTGCGCCGGCCCGTGGCGCCGCTGGCCGGTGACGCCGCCGTGGAGCTGTTCGTGGCCAGGGCCACCGCCGCCGCTCCGGAGTCCGCGCTCGACCTCGGCGCCGTGGCGGAGGTGTGCCGCCGCCTGGACGGCCTGCCGCTGGCGTTGGAGCTGGCCGCGACGAAGGTGCGCGCGCTCGGCGTGCACGGCGTGCTGGCGCGGTTGGACGACCGGTTCCGAGTGCTGGCGGGCGGGTACCGGGACGCGCCGCCCCGGCAGCGCACCCTGCGCGCGGTGATCGACTGGAGTTGGGAGCTGCTGGACGACGCGTCACGCGTGGTGTTGCGCCGGTTGGCCGTGCACAGCGAGGGTTGCGCGTTCGAAGCGGCCGAGGCGGTGTGCGGCCACCCCGGCGGTCCGAGCGGATCGGACGAGCCCGGCGGGCCCGGTGACGTGCTCGACGTGCTGACCGGCTTGGTGGACCGGTCCCTGGTGGTCGTGGTGGAAGGCCCGGACGGCAACCGGTACCGGCTGCTCGAATCGGTGTCCGCGTACTGCGTGGAGCGCCTGCGCGAGGCGGGTGAGCTGGACGACGTGCGCCGCCGTCACGTCGAGCACTACACCGGGCTGGCCGAACGGTCCCGGCTGCGCGGCCCCGAGCAGCGCGAGTGGTTGCGGCGGCTGGACGCCGAGTCGGCGAACCTGCGCGGCGCGCTCGACCACGCCGTGCGGCACGGCCTGACGTCGCACGCGTCGCGCCTGGTGGACGCCCTGGCGTGGTACTGGGTGCTGCGTGGCCGGCTGGGAGAGGCGCACCGCGCGTTGACCGCCGCCCACACCCTCGGCCGCACGGCCGCCACGACGGCGTGGCAGACCGGCATCGGCATCATGATCGGCCACGGGGCGGACCGGGCGGAACGGATCGCGCACGCGGTGCGCGACTGCCCGGACCCGCACGCGACCTGGTTCCTGGGGCACGCGTTGTGCCGGATCGGCGACCTGACGTCGGCGGAGGGTTTGATCGACCGGGCGTTGACGGGTTTCGCCGCGGCCGGCGACCGCTGGGGCGCCGCGGCGGCCCTGGGCGACCGGGCGCTCCAGCACTTCGTCCGCGGCGACCTGGAGGCGGCGGCACGGGACGGTGAGCGGAGTGCGGCCCTGTTCCGCGACCTGGGCGACACGTGGGGTCAGCTCCGCGCCACCCGTCCCCTCGCGGCCGTGGCCGAGGCGTTCGGCGACCACGACGGCGCGGCGGACCGGCTGCGCACCGGCCTGCGCCTGGCCGACCAGCTCGGGTTGTGGCCGGAGGTGTCCGACCTGACGGCGGGTCTCGGCCGCATCGCCCTCCTCGCCGGCGACCACGCGCGGGCGCGGGAACACCACGAGCGCGCGCTGCACCTGGCCGCCCAGCACGGTTTCCGCGCCGGCGAGGTGAACGCGCGGCTCGGGTTGGCGTTGGGCGCGCGCCGCGAAGGCGACCTCGACGTCGCCGAGGAGCACCTGGTCGTCGTGGCGGAGTGGCACGACCAGGTCGGGTTGACCGGCGCGAACGCGTTGGTGCTGGCCGAACTGGGGTTCGTCGCGGAGCTGCGGGGCGACCTCGCGACCGCCGCGGCACGGCACCGGGAGAGCTACGAGGTGGCCTCCGACACCGGCGACCCGCGCGCCCTGGCCTTGGCGTTGGAGGGCTTGGCGGGCGCCACGACCAGCCCGGACGTCGCCGCGGCGTTGCTCGGCGCGGCCGACGCGGCACGGCGCTCTACCACGATGGGGGGTGACGCAAGTCTCGGAGAACCGGCGTGC
>NZ_JBHTLK010000007.1:0-76744 GCF_042678885.1 Saccharothrix hoggarensis | reverse complement strand
GTGGCCGGCGGTGGCGTGGCCCTCAGCGGCGTGCCCGGCGGTGGTCTGACCGGCGGGAACGTCGTGCGACGGCCCGCTCGGGGCGGCTGGGCTCGGCGCGGGGGCGTTCGGCGGCGCCTGGCCCGGCGTGGTGGGGGTCGGTGTGGGTGGCGGGGTGCCGTCGGTCGCGGGCCGACTGCTGGGTGGGGTCACCGGGCGCCTTTCGGGCAGGTGGCCTCGACCGGTCGGCCGGCTCCGCTCGTGGCAGGCCCGGCGCACCCGTCCCGCAGACCACGGCAGGAGTGGAGCGACTTCCCACCGCCCACGGGTGATCGGGCTCGCCGAGCGTCGCGCTCGGCCTACCGTTGCGGGTCAGCGCCGGAATTCGACCGGACTTCCCCCACGGGCGGCAACGGCGACCCTACGGCCCCGGACACGACCAGGGCCACCACGAACTCGTCGCGGTGGCCCTGATCACGTGCTCTCGGCGTCGAACGCCCGCCGTCAGGCGGTCCTGACGTTCGACGACACCAGCGCGGCCAGGCGGTCGCCCACCGCGTAGGTCGCGCCCGGCGACGAGTGGTCGCGGGTGGCCAGGTCGAACGCCACCGACGCCTCGATCCGGCGCGCCGCCTCCGACTCGCCCAGGTGGTCGAGCATCAGCGCGACCGACAGCACCGCGGCGGTCGGGTCGGCGATGCCCTGGCCCGCGATGTCCGGCGCGCTGCCGTGCACCGGCTCGAACATGCTCGGGTTGCGCCGGGTCACGTCGAGGTTCCCGGACGCCGCGAGACCGATGCCACCGGTCACCGCCGCCGCCAGGTCGGTCAGGATGTCGCCGAACAGGTTGTCCGTCACGATCACGTCGTACCGGCCCGGGTCGGTCACCAGGTGGATCGTCGCCGCGTCCACGTGCTGGTAGGCCACCGTCACGTCGGGGTGCTGCAGCGACACCTCCTCCACCACCCGCGACCACAACGACCCGGCGTGCGTGAGCACGTTGGTCTTGTGCACGAGCGTGAGGTGCTTGCGCGGCCGGTTCGCGGCGCGCGCGAACGCGTCGCGCACCACCCGCTCCACCCCGAACGAGGTGTTGATGGACACCTCGGTCGCGATCTCGTGCGGCGTGTCCTTCCGCAAGAGCCCGCCGTTGCCGGCGTACAGGCCCTCCGTGCCCTCGCGCACCACCACCATGTCGATCTCCGGCGGGTCGGCGATCGGGCTGCGCACGCCGGGGTACAGCCGGGCCGGGCGCAGGTTCACGTGGTGGTCGAGCTCGAACCGGAGCCGGAGCAGCAGACCGCGCTCCAGGATTCCGCTGGGCACCGACGGGTCGCCCACGGCGCCGAGCAGGATCGCGTCGTGCTGGCGGAGTTCCCCGAGCACGGACTCCGGCAGCAACTCACCTGTGGCGTGCCAGCGCGCCGCGCCGAGGTCGTAGCGGGTGATCTCAGCCGCGGGAACGACCTCACCGAGAACCTTCAGGGCCTCGGCGACGACCTCGGGCCCGATCCCGTCTCCTGGGATCACTGCGAGCCGCATCCACACACCTCCCAGGTATCAGTCCCATTGCGCGGGACTAGTTTCCATTGCGAAAGGCTACCGGTCCCACGGCGTGAAACCGCACTCGGAACACCCCTCCGTGGCCATATCTCCCGGACTGCGGGACACCCGAACGGTTCAGTGCCCCCGTTCGGTCGTCACCCGATGTGCGTAAACGGCTCTGGCCGGCCGGGGCAACCCCCGACCGGCCAGAGCGATGAGGCGTGATCAGTCCGCCGTGCGGTTCCCCGACCTGGCCCGCACCTTCACCACGTCCGCCTTGTCGCCGGTGGCGTTGTGGTGGTGCAGGACGAGCAGGCTGTCCGCGCCGTCGGCCGCGAGCGACCCGGCGTCGCGGTTGACGACCAGCGCGGTGCCGGGGCGAGCCTGGTAGGACAGCGCGGCGTCGCCGCCGCCCTGCACCCACAGGCCCGGCTTGAGCGGGTCGAACGACAGCGCGTTCGGGATGGAGTCGACCAGGCCGTTGGAGGTGCCCGGCGCGACGTAGAAGCCGGCCACGCCCACCTGGTACGCGATCCGCGACGTGTCCGCCGACGGGTCGATGCCGAGCGCCGACAGCAGCACCGGCAGCACGACCACGTTGGTGTCGAACACGTTGGTGTCCACGTCGCCGAACTGGCCGTTGACGCCCTGCAGGTCGACGGTGTCGCCGGTCTTCAGGTCGACGGTGGCCGCGACCAGCAGGTCGGTGTCGGTGAGCTTGGTCGCGTAGACCTCGTAGTCGAACGCCCCGTCGCCGTCGGTGTCGATGTCGACGAACGGGATGGTGTTGCTGCCGAGGTTGTACCAGTTGCCCCAGGTCGACAGGCCGAACGCGAGCAGCGACTGCTCCGGCTTGCCCTGCGCCTTGGCCAGCGGCGCGGTCGACGTGACGCCGACGTGCCGCAGGTCGCCGCCCTTGGCGGTGTCGTTCAGGACGCAGTTGGTGGTGACGTTGCGGCGGCACTCGGGCAGCCGCGGCGAGGACGCCTGGAGCTCCAGGACGCTCACCAGCGACCGGTACGCGCCCTGGTCGACGCCGCGGCCGGTCAGGTTCAGCACGCCCTGGCCGGCGCCGGTGACGCGGACGCTGCTCGGCACGCTGATGTCGGCCACCGGCTTCGGCGCCGAGTACACCGGCACGCGCAGCGGGACCGTCGCGCCCTTCGTCGGCGTGAGCACGACCCGGCCGGACGCGTCGGCCAGGAACTGGCGCGGCACGTCGAGGTGGTTCGCCTCGATCGTCGGGTCGACCGTCTTGCGCAGGGCGGCCGGGTCGTCGATCTTCAGCGTCACGGTGATCCGGGCGGTGCCGCGCGGGCTGAGCCGCACCGTCGTGGCGGACAGGTCGTACCGCACGCCGGGGATCTCGGTCAGGGCCTCGTAGCCGACCTTGTAGTCCACCGCGCCGGCCGACTTGTTGACCACCTTGATGGTCTTGGTCCGCGACACGGGCTGCGCCACCTCGACCGTGCCGAACGACGCGGACACGGCGCCCGGGTCGTCCTGCACGTACGCGAGGACCTGGTTCTCGACGGCGGCCTTGCCGTCGACCCGGCCCGCGCCGACGCGGTTGGGCGCGTAGGTCTCGCCGCCGGCCTTCACGTCCGCGCCGGCGGAGTTCATGACCGCGGCCTTGACCTCTTCCGGCGTCCAGTCCGGGTGGACCTGGCGCACGAGCGCCGCGACGCCGGAGATGTGCGGGGCGGCCATCGACGTGCCGGAGTTGACCATCGTCTTGTCGCCCGAGCCGACCAGCGCCGAGGCGATCGAGTCACCGGGCGCCGCGACGTCCGGCTTCACGACCGGGCCGCGCACGCCGCGCGAGGTGAACGAGCTGGGCGTGTCGCTGATCGACTGGTCGAACGTCGGCAGCGAGGTGCGCAGGTCGCCCGACTGGCGGACCACCAGCGTGCCCGCGGCGAGCGCCGGGCGCAGCGCCGCGGTGGCGGTGCCGGTGAACTGGAAGACCGGGATCGACGCGTTGCCGGAGATGCCCGCGTTGAAGTGCTCCAGGTTCGACGTGAACACCGCGCCGACGGCGCCGGCGGCGGTGGCGTTGTTGGTGCGGCCGACCGAGCCGCAGCGACGCGTGGCGTCGTTGTCGTCCCACTCCAGCCAGACCATCTTGCCCGCGACGGCGGCCTTGTCCGCGGCCGAGAACGGCAGGCAGCCGTCCTTGTTGGCCGCGTCGCCCATGGCCACGACGGGAGCGGTCCGCTCCAGGCCCTCGTAGTCGAACGCCACGCTGTACTGGCCCGGCTTCTTGCCCGCCGACCCGGCCGGCGCGGTGACCTCGACCGCGTCGCGCAGCACGTACGCGTCACGGGTGCTGGCCACGGTCAGCGCCTCGGGGGTGCTGCCCGGCGAGCCGCCGATGTCGTACAGGTCGCCGCCGTTGCCCGCGGAGAACACGGTCAGCACGCCGGAGGCGTTGAGCTTGCGCACGAACAGGCTGTCGGGGTCGTCCGGGGCGCCGTAGTCGGAGCCCAGCGACAGGTTCACCACGTCGAGGTGGTCGGAGAAGTCGCCGTCGCCGTCGGGGTCGAGCGACCAGTCGAGGGCCTGCGCGGTGACGTTGGTCGAGCCGTCGCAGCCGAACACCTTCAGCGCGTACAGCAGGGCCTTCGGCGCGGTGCCGGGCCCGATGCGCATGGCGTCCAGCGCCTCCGGGGTGAGCTTGGTGTAGTCGCCCTTGAAGGTGCTGCCGTCGGCGTTGACGCCGAAGCCCGCCGCGGTGCCGGCGACGTGCGTGCCGTGGCCGTTGCAGTCGAGCGGGTTGGGGTCCGGCTTCGGGGTGTTCACGGCCGGGTCGTCGCTGGCGCCGTCGTAGGCGTTGCCGACGAAGTCGTAGCCGCCGACGACCTTGGCGGTCGGGAAGTACGACGCGTCGACCTTGGTCTCGTCGATCGCCTTGAACGCCTCGATGGTGCCGGGGCCCGCGAAGTCGCTGTGGGTGTAGTCGATGCCCGTGTCGATGATGCCGATGCGGGTGTCGTCACCGAGCTTGCCGTACTGCTGCCACGCCTTGAGCGTGTTCGTGAGCTGCACGGCGGTGGAGTTCTGGCGGGTCTTCGGCACCACGGTGCGGACGGACTTCACGTCACCGCGCCGGGCCAGCTCGCGCACCTTGGCGGCGTCGGCCCGCACGACCACGCCGGGAACGCCGTTGGCGGTCCGGTACAGCTCCTTGGTGGCCGAGTCCTTGCCCCGGAGGTCGGTGACCACGAGGTCGGCGACCCGGCCGGTGTCGTTCTTGGTCGCCTTGGCGGCGTCCTTGGCCTGCTGCTTGGACGCGCCCTTGCCGGTCTGCTCGACGAACGTGTCGACGGCCGGCTTGGCCTCCAGCTCCACGAACGCGGTGACGCGGCCCTTCGCGGCGGTCAGCCGGTCGGACACCTTCAACCGCAACGTGTCCGCGTCCAGCCCGCGCGCGCTCGCGACGGACGGTGCCAGTGGATCTTCCGCGGCCAGCGCCGTGCCGGTGGTGGCGCTCGCGACGAGCATCGCGGCCAGCACCGGGACGGCAGATCTGGCGACAACGCGAGATCGGCTCACTACGTGCCCCAACCGAGGTCGGATTCGACCGGGCAGGCAGCGTCGCATCCGGATCAGGGGAACTGCCCGCATGGTGCCGTGCCCTCTACGGCACCGGGTCAACCTCGTGGGAGGGAACCTAATCCCTCGACAGAGCCGATCAATTAGTCCGAACGAGTGACGACGCCCACAGATTTAACGACTAACGGTTAAGTGTGACGCCGCCGGGACCTGCGGCGATATACCTCCACAGATCCCGACGGCGTTACTCCGTCACGGGGACGTCCGCGCGACGCCGATCAGTCGAAGTTGACCGAGCGCACGGTGCGCGCGCCCACGGCCGCGCCGATCGGGTCGAGCACCGCGGTGTCCACCGGGCGGTCGACGCGCAGCAGCATGAACGCGTCCGCGCCGTCCTTCGTCTGGCTGATCTGCGCGGCCTCGACGTTCACCCCGGCCTCGCCGAGCAGCGTGCCGACGGTGCCCATCACGCCCGGCCGGTCCGGGTACTCCAGCAGCAGCACGTTGCCCTCGGCGCGCAGGTCGAAGCCGCGGCCGTTGATGCCGACCAGCTTCTCCACCTGGTCGAGGCCCGTGAGCGTGCCCGACACCGTGATGACCGCGCCGTCCGCCTGCACCGCGCGCACCGTGACGAGGCTGCGGTGGTTGGCGCTCTCCGGCTCCTTCACCAGGTCGACGCCGACGCCGAGCGCGTTCGCCAGCGCCGGGGCGTTGACGAACGTGACCTGCTCCTCGACCACGCTGGAGAACACGCCGCGCAGCGCGGCCAGCGGCAGCACCGCGACGTCCTCGTTGGACAGCTCGCCGCGCACCTCGATCGTGACGTTGGTGGGCGCCTTCGCGCTCAGCGCCGCGACCACCGTGCCGAGCTTCTGCACCAGCGGCAGGTACGGGCGGACCTCCTCGCCGACCACGCCGCCGCCCTGCACGTTCACCGCGTCCGGCACGAAGTCGCCCGCCAGCGCCAGCAGCACCGACTTGGCCACGTCCGTGCCCGCCCGGTCCTGCGCCTCCGTGGTGGACGCGCCCAGGTGCGGCGTGACCACGACGTTCGGCAGGCCGAACAGCGGGCTCTCGGTGGTGGGCTCGGTGGAGAACACGTCGATGCCCGCGCCGCCGACCTGGCCCTCCTTCACGGCCTCCGCCAGCGCCTCCTCGTCGACGAGACCGCCGCGGGCCGCGTTGACGATGATGACGCCGCGCTTGGCCTTGGCCAGCTGCTCGGCGCCGATGAGGCCCTTGGTCTCCGGCGTCTTCGGCAGGTGGATCGAGATGAAGTCGGCGCGCTCCAGCAGCTCCTCCAGCGTCACGAGCTCGATGCCGAGCTGCGCGGCGCGGGCGGCGCTGACGTACGGGTCGTACGCGATGAGCTCGGTGCCGAAGGCGGCGATCCGGGCGGCGAACAGCTGGCCGATCTTGCCCAGGCCCACCACGCCGACGGTCTTGCCCTGCACCTCGACGCCGTTGAACTTGCTGCGCTTCCACTCGTGGTTCTGCAGCGTGGCGTGCGCGGCCGGGATCTGGCGGGCCGTGGCGAGCAGCAGCGCGACCGCGTGCTCCGCGGCGCTGACGATGTTCGAGGTGGGCGCGTTGACGACCATCACGCCGCGCTCGGTGGCGGCGGGCACCTCGACGTTGTCCAGACCGACGCCCGCGCGGGCGACGACCTTCAGCTTGGTGGTGGCCTTGAAGACCTCGGCGTCCACCTTGGTGGCGGAGCGGACCAGGAGGGCGTCGGCGTCGGCGACGGCTTCGAGCAGCGCGGGACGGTCGGTGCCGTCGACGTGGCGCACCTCGATGCCATCACCGAAGACGTCGAGAACGGACGGTGCGAGCTTCTCGGCGATGAGGACAACGGGCTTGGTCACGGACGTCGCTCCCGGTGGTGTGAACGGGTGGGGAGCGCGGGGCCGTCGAGCAGGTCGTCACCCGCGCCGGCCGGCCACGGCAATGTGTCCGGGTTGTTAACGAGCATAGTCAGCGCCCACCGGGCGCTCACCACCCGGGTGTCCCGTTTCACCTGCTGGAATGCGGTACGCGCGTCCTACAAGGACACCCCGGGCGGCCGCGGGTCCCCGGCGGAGCGCGAGTCCGGCGCAGGGCGTTCGGCGAACGCCCTGCGGTAGCCGCCGGGCGACTGGCCGAACTCCCGCTTGAACGCCTTGGCGAACGCGAACTCCGAGGAGTAGCCGCCTTCCCGGGCGACCGCGCGCAGCGGGACGTCGCTCGTGGCCAGCAGGCGGCGGGCCACGGTCATCCGCCACCAGGTCAGGTACGCCAGGGGCGGTTGCCCCACGACCGCCGTGAACCGTCGCGCGAAGGTCGCGCGGGACAGGCCGGCGCGCGCGGCGAGCTCCCGCACCGTCCACGGGTGGGCGGGATCGCCGTGCACCGCGTGCAGCGCGTCGGCGAGGGCCGGGTCGGCGAGGGCCGCGGCCCAGCCGGTGACCGCGGTCGCGGAGTGGTCGTGCAGCCAGGCGCGCAGGATGTAGAGCAGCAGGGTGTCGAGCAGCGCCGGCACCACGGCGTCCGAGCCGGGTCCCGGCCGTTCCAGCTCGCCGCCCAGCAGGTCGACGGCGGCGCGCAGCGCGGGGTGCGAGCCCATCCGGGCCGGGACGTGGACCACCTCCGGCAGCCCGGTGAGCAGCGGGTGCGCCCGGGCCCGGTTGAGCCGGTAGGAGCCGCACAGCAGCACGGTGGTCGGCCCGTCGCCCGGCGGGACGTCCTCGGTCTCCGCCCAGCTTCCGTCCGGGGCCTGGACGACGTCGACCGAGGGCGTCGCCGGGTCGTCGGCGACGGTGTGGCCCCGGCCGTGGGGCAGGAACACCACGTCGCCCGGCGACAGCGGGACCGGGTCGCCTCCGGGCGGGATGAGCCGGCACGAGCCGCGCAGCACGACGTGGAACCCCGCCCCGTCGGAAGCGCCGAACCGCAGCGCCCACGGTGCGGCCAGCGAGGTGAGCGACGAGTGCGGCCGCCCCGTCCGCATGGCGGTGATCGCGTCGCTGAGGACGTCCATGCCACCCGATCTTATCCGTGCGTCCGTGACGTGAGACGCTCGGACAAAAGGCTGAGACTCCAGGACATGGAACGTCTCACGGTCGGCTCCTAGCGTGACCGGCATGACGACACACGCACGAACGGTGCGCTTCCACGAACTCGGCGGCCCGGAGGTGCTGGAGGTCGAGGACACCCGCCTCGACCCGCCCGGTCCCGGCGAGGTCCGCGTCCGCGTCGACGCCATCGGGCTGAACCGGGCCGAGGCGCTCTTCCGCGCGGGCCACTACTACTACCAGCCCGCGCTCCCCGGTTCCCGGATCGGCTTCGAGGCTGCCGGCGAGGTCGACGGCGTGGGCCCCGGTGTGGAGGACTTCGCCCCCGGCGACGCGGTCAGCGTCATCGGTGACGGGCACATGTCCCGCAACGGTGTCTACGCCGATTTCGCCACCGTGCCGACCCGAGCGCTCATCAGGCGTCCGGCCGGGGTGGACGCCGTCACCGGCGCGGCCCTGTGGACGTCGTCCCTGACCGCCTACGGCGCACTGGTGGAGGTGGGCCGGGTCGAGCCGGGCGACCACGTCCTCGTCACCGCCGCGTCGAGCTCGGTCGGGCTCGCGGCGATCCAGGTGGCCAACCACTTCGGCGCGGTGCCCATCGCCGTCACGCGGACCGCCGCCAAGGCGGCGCGACTGGCGCGGGAGGGGGCCGCGCACGTCATCACGACGGACGGTGGCGACCTGGTCGAGCGGGTGCGCGCCGTCACCGACGGCCGGGGCGCGCGAGTCGTGTTCGACGCCGTCGCGGGGCCCGGCTTGGCCGAGGTCGCCCAGACCGTGGCGGCCTGCGGCCTGCTCGTCGTCTACGGGTGGCTCGACCGCGAACCCGCTCCCCTGCCGCTGAACTGGCCGCTGAACATCCACGGTTTCGCCGTGGACCTCGTCACCGGTGACGCCGCGCGCCTGGCCCGCGCGCGGGCCTTCGTCGAGGCCGCGCTGCGCGCCGGCACGCTGACCCCGGTCGTCGACCGGACCTTCGACCTCGCCGACATCGTCGCGGCCCACCGCCACCTGGAGTCGAACGACCAGGTCGGCAAGGTCGTCGTCACCGTGCGGCACTGACCGGCCGGGGGCCGCGCACCGGTGTTTCCCGCGGTACCCGGCCCGTGCGCGCAGGACCGGCACACGGAAGGCTGGCGCCATGCGGAAACTGGTCTACGGCATGAACCTGACCCTCGACGGCTACATCGCGGCGCCCGGCGACGACATCGGCTGGGGCGCCGCGGACGACGGTGGGTCGGGCGACGAGCTGTTCCAGTGGTGGCTCGAGCGGGAGCTGGGGATCGACCTGATGCTGTACGGGCGGAAGCTCTGGGAGGCGATGAGCTCCCACTGGCCGACCGGAGACCAGAAGCCCGACGCCACCCCGGCGGAGATCGCGTTCGCGCGGAACTGGCGGGACACGCCGAAGGTGGTGTTCTCCTCGACGATCGACGCCGTCGACTGGAACGCCCGCCTGGTCACCGGCGACGCGGTCGCGGAGATCACCCGGCTCAAGGCCGAGGACGGCGGGCCCATGAGGGTCGGTGGCGCGACGCTCGCCCGGGCGGCCGTGCGCGCCGGGCTGGTCGACGAGTACGAGGTCGTCACCTACCCGGTCCTGGTGGGTGGCGGCACGCCGCTCTTCCCCGCGCTGGACAGCTGGGTGAAGCTGAAGCTGGTGGAGACGCGGACGTTCCCCGGCGGCGTGGTCATGACCAGGTACGAGACGAGGCGCTGAGCGCTCGTCCGGGAGTCGCCGAGTCCCCGCGGGCGGCTACCAGGGTTCGTCGAACTCGCCGTCCTTGACGCCGAGGACGAACGCCTCCCACTCGGCCGGCGTGAAGACGAGCACCGGGCCCTCGGGGTGGGCGGAGTTGCGCATCGCCGTGTACGTCACGCCATCGGTGTGCTCGACGAACGCGATCTCGACGTGCTCCTCTTCCTCCTCCGCGCCCTCGTCGCTGCGGATCCACTCGGCGCCGGTGAGGTCGAGGTTGCCCCGCACGTGGGCCTTGTCGTCGTAGATGGGCGCGCTGTCGGTCATGCGCCTAGGTATACCGGAGCCCGCAGCGTCCGGGGACACTGCGGGCTCCGAGGGGTGGTACCGCTGGTCTCAGGCGGTTTCGGTGATCGGGCGGTCGACCCACGACATGAGGCCGCGCAGCTTCTTGCCGACCTCCTCGATCGGGTGCTGCTCGCCCTCCTGCTGCAACTTCTTGTAGTTGCCGCGGCCGGCGTCGTCCTCGTTCACCCACTCGGTGGCGAAGGTGCCGTCCTGGATCTCGCCCAGGATCTTGCGCATCTCCTCCTTGACCGCGGGGGTGACCACGCGCGGTCCGCGCGTCAGGTCGCCGTACTCGGCGGTGTCGGAGATCGAGTAGCGCATGCGGGCGATGCCGCCCTCGTACATCAGGTCCACGATGAGCTTCAGCTCGTGGAGGCACTCGAAGTAGGCGACCTCGGGGGCGTAGCCCGCCTCGGTCAGCACCTCGAAACCGGCCTGCACCAGCGCGGACGCGCCACCGCAGAGGACGGCCTGCTCACCGAACAGGTCGGTCTCGGTCTCCTCCTTGAACGTGGTCTTGATGACGCCCGCGCGCGTGCCGCCGATGCCCTTGGCGTAGGACAGGGCGAGCGCCTGCGCGTTGCCGGAGGCGTCCTGCTCGACCGCGATCAGCGCGGGCACGCCCTTGCCGTCCACGAACTGGCGGCGGACCAGGTGGCCCGGGCCCTTCGGCGCGACCATGGCGACGTCCACGTTGGACGGCACGGTGATCAGGCCGTAGCGGATGTTGAAGCCGTGGCCGAAGAAGACCGCGTCGCCGTCCTTCAGGTTCGGCGCGATGTCGTTGGCGTAGATGTGCCGCTGCGCGGTGTCGGGCGCCAGGATCATGATCAGGTCGGCCTCGGCCGAGACCTCGGCGGGCGTGCCGACGGGCAGGCCCTCCTCCTCGGCCTTGGCGCGGGACTTCGAGCCCTCGGGGAGGCCGATCCGGACGTCGACGCCGGAGTCGCGCAGGCTCAGCGCGTGCGCGTGGCCCTGGCTGCCGTAACCGATGACCGCGACCTTGCGCCCCTGGATGATGCTCAGGTCGGCATCGTCGTCGTAGAAGATCTCGACGCTCACTGGTGGTACTTCCTTCCTCGGAACCGGAAAATCAGCGCACCGCGGTCGCGGTGATGGAGCGGGCGCCACGGCCGATGGCGACCATGCCGGACTGGACGATCTCGCGGAGCCCGTAGGGCTCCAGCATCCGCAGCAGCGCGTCGAGCTTCTCAGACGTGCCGGTGGCCTCGACGGTGACCGCCTCCGGGGAGACGTCGACGACCTTCGCGCGGAACAGCTGCACCGTCTCGAGCACCTGGCTGCGCACCGTGGCGTCGGCGCGCACCTTGACGAGCAGGAGCTGCCGCTGGACCGACGCGGCGGGCTCCAGCTCGACGATCTTGATGACGTTGATGAGCTTGTTGAGCTGCTTGGTGACCTGCTCCAGCGGCAGCTCGTCCACCGACACGACGATGGTCATCCGGGAGATGTCGGGGTGCTCGGTGCGGCCGACCGCGAGCGACTCGATGTTGAAGCCGCGCCGCGAGAACAGGCCCGCCACCCGGGCGAGGACGCCGGGCTTGTCCTCGACCAGAACGCTCAGGGTGTGCCTAGTCATCGTCACTCGTCCTCGTCGAACAGCGGGCGGATGCCACGCGCGGCCATGATCTCGCTGTTGCCCGTGCCCGCGGCGACCATCGGCCACACCTGGGCGTCCTTGCCGACCACGAAGTCGATGACGACCGGCCGGTCGTTGATCTCCATGGCCTTCTGGACGACCGCGTCGACCTCCTCGCGCGACTCGGCGCGCAGGCCGGCGCAGCCGTAGGCCTCGGCGAGCAGCTTGAAGTCGGGGATGCGGTGCTTGTGCGTGCCCAGGTCGGTGCTGGAGTAGCGCTCGCCGTAGAACAGCGTCTGCCACTGGCGGACCATGCCCAGGTTGCCGTTGTTGATGACGGCGACCTTGATCGGGATGCCCTCGATGGCGCAGGTGGCCAGCTCCTGGTTGGTCATCTGGAAGCAGCCGTCGCCGTCGATCGCCCACACCTGGACGTCCGGCACGCCCGCCTTCGCGCCCATCGCGGCGGGCACCGCGTACCCCATCGTGCCGAGGCCGCCGGAGTTGATCCACGTGCGCGGCCGCTCGTACTTCACGAACTGCGCGGCCCACATCTGGTGCTGGCCGACGCCCGCGGTGAACAGGGTGTCCGGCGGGGTCAGCGCCCCGATCCGCTCGATCACGTACTGCGGGGACAGCGTGCCGTCCTCGGGCCAGTCGTAGCCGAGCGGGAACGTCTCGCGCAGCGCGTTCAGCTGCTCCCACCACGGCGTCAGGTCCACGGTGCGGGCCGCGTTCTCCTTCTCCACCCGCACCGCGTCGACCAGCTCGCCGATGATCTCCTTGCAGTCGCCCACGATCGGGACGTCCGCGCGGCGGTTCTTCGAGATCTCCGCCGGGTCGATGTCGGCGTGCACGACCTGCGCGTCCGGCGCGAACGTCGACAGCTGGCCGGTGACCCGGTCGTCGAACCGGGCGCCGAGGGCGATCAGCAGGTCCGACTTCTGCATCGCGGCGACCGCGGAGACCGTGCCGTGCATGCCGGGCATGCCCAGGTGCTGCGGGTGCGAGTCCGGGAACGCGCCGCGCGCCATCAGCGTGGTGACCACCGGGATGTTGGTGGACTCGGCCAGCGCCAGCAGCTCGGCCGACGCCTCGGCCTTGATCACGCCGCCGCCGACGTACAGGACGGGGCGGCGGGCCGCGGCGATCAGCTTCGCGGCCTCGCGCACCTGCTTGCCGTGCGGCCGGGTCGTCGGCCGGTAGCCGGGCAGGCGCAGCTCCGGCGGCCAGGAGAACGAGGTCATCTCCTGGAGCACGTCCTTGGGGATGTCCACCAGGACGGGGCCGGGTCGGCCGGTGGAGGCCAGGTGGAACGCCTCGGCGATGGCGCGCGGGACGTCCGCGGCGTCGGTGACGAGGAAGTTGTGCTTGGTGATCGGCATCGTGATGCCGCAGATGTCCGCTTCCTGGAACGCGTCGGTGCCGATCAGCGGGCGGGACTGCTGGCCGGTGATGGCGACCACCGGGACGGAGTCCATGTTGGCGTCCGCGAGGGGCGTGACGAGGTTCGTCGCGCCGGGCCCCGAGGTCGCCATGCAGACGCCGACCTTGCCGGTGGCCTGGGCGTAGCCGGTGGCGGCGTGGCCCGCGCCCTGCTCGTGGCGGACCAGGATGTGGCGCACCTTGGTGGAGTCCAGGAGCGGGTCGTAGGCAGGCAGGATCGTGCCGCCGGGGATGCCGAAGACCACCTCGCAGCCCACCGCTTCGAGGGAGCGGACGAGGGACTGGGCACCGGTCATGCGGACGGGAGCGCCGCTCGGCGGGGCCGGTTTCGGCCGCGGTCCAGGGCGGGGCGACGCCGGCTCACCGGGAGCGGGTCGCGAGGTTGCGCTGGTCATCTGTCTGCCTCGTGGGTAAGGAGAATGCACGGTCCGGGCACGAAAAAACCCTCGCCAACCCGAACGGGCCGGACGAGGGTCGCGCGTCGACGCAAGCTCGAATGCCTAGGCGTCGACGCGCCTGGGAAGTACGAGAACGAGGTTGCGCTGCATGGCCCTGACGTTAACCGTCAAGGGCGTTGAGCGTCAACTGTGCGGGACGGCACTCCCGGATGGTGGAAGCCGCGAGGTGCGCGGACGTGGGTCGGAGTCACCCGCTCAGGCGACCGGTGGCAGCATCTGGCGACGTGCCGAAAGCCGTGTTCCGCATCCCCACGCCCGCCCTGTTCGCCGCGCTCGCCGCGGCCATCTGCGCCACCCCCGTCGCGTGGGCCGCGCCGGGTCTGCAGGCCCTCTACCTGCTGCCGGCCGCGTTCGCCTGGTGGGTCCTGCGGAACCGGACGACCGTGGACCGCGAGCGGATCGCGGTGCGGAGCACGTTCGGCGGGCGGGTCGTCGCGTGGACGGACGTGAAGGCGATCAAGGTGGTGCCGAAGGGGTGGTTGTCGGCGGTGCTCACGGACGGCTCGCTGGTCCGGCTGCCCGCGGTCCGCGCGGCGCACCTGCCGATGTTGTCGCAGGTCAGCGGCGGTCGTGTGGCGGACCCGACCACCGCGGCGCGGCCCGCCGACCCGGCCGACAGCCCCGCCGCGCCTGACCAGGACGCAACGCCGCCTTCCCTAAGGTCCGAGGAGTGAGCTCGAACACTCGGACGTCCGGCTGGGTGCCGGTCACCAGCCTCCTGCTGTCCCTCGCCGGACTGGCCGTGTCCGCCTACCTCACCGTCGCGCACTTCAGCGCGGGCGCGTTGCTGTGCGCCGAGGGCGAGGTGATCGACTGCGGCACGGTGACGACCAGCGAGCAGTCCGAGCTGCTCGGCGTCCCGGTCGCCGTCCTCGGCCTCGCGTTCTTCGCGTTCCTGACCGTCGCGTCGCTGCCGTTCGCGTGGCGCAGCGAGGCGCTGCACTGGGCGCGCCTCGTGTCGGCCGGCGTCGGCGTGCTGTTCGTCGTGTACCTGGTGGCCGCCGAGTTCCTGCTGATCGGGAAGATCTGCCTGTGGTGCACGGCCGTGCACGTCATCACACTCGCGCTCGCCGCCGTGCTGGTCGTCGGCGCGTTGCGGCGGAGTAACCTCTGAGGCACCGCTCCCGCCCTTCCCGCGCCCTCACCCCTCGCGCGCGTCGTTCGCGAATCTCCTGGCAAAGACTTCTGGAGGAGCCGTGCCACCGCTCCGTTCCCGCACCACGACCCACGGCCGCAACGCCGCGGGGGCCCGCGCGCTCTGGCGCGCGACCGGCATGACCGACAGCGACTTCGGCAAGCCGATCGTGGCCATCGCCAACTCCTACACGCAGTTCGTGCCGGGGCACGTGCACCTGCGCGACCTCGGCGACATCGTGGCCGAGGCGATCCGCGAGGCGGGCGGGGTGCCGCGCGAGTTCCACACCATCGCGGTCGACGACGGCATCGCCATGGGGCACAGCGGGATGCTGTACTCGCTGCCGTCGCGCGAGATCATCGCCGACTCGGTCGAGTACATGGTCAACGCGCACCAGGCCGACGCGATCGTGTGCATCTCCAACTGCGACAAGATCACGCCGGGCATGCTCAACGCGGCGATGCGGCTCAACATCCCGGTGGTGTTCGTGTCGGGCGGGCCGATGGAGGCCGGCAAGGCGGTCGTGGTGGACGGCGTCGCCGTCGCGCCGACCGACCTGATCACCGCGATCTCCGCGTCGGCGTCGCCGGACGTGGACGAGGCCGGGCTGGCCGAGGTCGAGCGGTCGGCGTGCCCGACCTGCGGGTCGTGCTCGGGCATGTTCACCGCGAACTCCATGAACTGCCTCACCGAGGCGCTGGGCCTGGCGCTGCCGGGCAACGGCTCCACGCTGGCCACGCACTCGGCGCGCCGCGAGCTGTTCGCCGAGGCCGGCCGCACCATCGTGGACCTGTGCCAGCGGTACTACGAGCAGGACGACGAGTCGGTGCTGCCGCGGTCGATCGCCAACCGCAAGGCGTTCGAGAACGCCATGGCGCTGGACATGGCGATGGGCGGCTCCACGAACACCGTGCTGCACATCCTCGCCGCCGCGCAGGAGGGCGAGGTCGACTTCACGCTCGCGGACGTCGACGCGCTGAGCCGGCGGGTGCCGTGCCTGTCGAAGGTGTCGCCGAACTCGGACTACCACATGGAAGACGTCCACCGGGCGGGTGGAATCCCCGCCCTGCTGGGTGAACTGTGGCGCGCCGGCCTGCTGAACGAGGACGTGCACACCGTCCACAGCCCGGACATCGCGTCGTGGCTGGGCGAGTGGGACGTCCGCGCCGAGTCGCCGTCGCAGCGGGCGATCGAGCTGTTCCACGCCGCGCCCGGCGGGGTGCGCACGACGCAGGCGTTCTCCACGTCCAACCGGTGGTCGAAGCTGGACACGGACGCGGCCGGCGGCTGCATCCGCGACGTCGAGCACGCGTACACCAAGGACGGCGGCCTGGCCGTGCTGCACGGCAACCTGGCCGAGCGCGGCGCGGTGATCAAGGCGGCGGGCATCGACGAGGAGCTGTGGCACTTCGAGGGTCCGGCGCGGGTGGTGGAGTCCCAGGAGGAAGCCGTCTCGGTGATCCTGAAGAAGGAGATCCAGCCCGGTGACGTCCTCGTGGTCCGCTACGAGGGCCCGGCGGGCGGTCCGGGCATGCAGGAGATGCTGCACCCGACCGCGTTCCTGAAGGGCGCGGGGCTGGGCCGCAAGTGCGCCCTGATCACCGACGGCCGGTTCTCCGGCGGCACGTCGGGCCTGTCCATCGGCCACGTCTCGCCGGAGGCGGCGGGCGGCGGCGTGATCGGCCTGGTCCAGGACGGCGACCGCATCCTGATCGACATCCACGAGCGCCGCCTGGAACTCCTGGTGGACGACTCGGTGCTGGCCGAGCGGCGGGCGAAGATGGAGGCGTCCGAGCGGCCGTGGCAGCCGGTGGACCGGGTCCGCCCGGTGACGGCGGCGCTGCGCGCCTACGCCCGCATGGCGACCGACGCCTCCACCGGCGCAGTCCGCGACGTGAACAAGTAGCGGCCGGTTCTCTCCGGACCACCACGCGAGGTCGCGTCGACCGTTCGCGACTCATTTCCCGGCGATCACGCTTTTCGATCGCCGGGAAATCAGGCGCGAACGGTCGACTTCCAGGCGACCGAGCCCGCCGTCTGCGGAGCAGCGGCAATGTCAACGGAACACGTAGAGGGTCGCCGCGGTCGCGCCGGCGGCGACCAGGAGGCAGAGGAAGCCGGACAGCAGCGGGTGGCGGAACCAGCTGCGGTTGTGGTCGATCGCCGCCCGGCCGGGGCCCGCGAACAGCACGGCGAACGCCATCGCCGCGTACGCGGCCTCCAGCTCGACGCCGTTGGGCGCGAAGTAGCCGCCCCGGTACTTCAGCGCGATGACGTTGGCCATCACCCCGAGCACGCCGGCCGCCGCGAGCGGCGTGAACAGGCCGAGGACCAGCAGGGCGCCGCCGCCCAGCTCGGTGACGCCGGTGACCCAGGCGAGGATGCGCGCCTCGCGGAACCCGGCCGACTGCAGGTACCGGGTGAACCCGTCGATGCCCGGCCCGCCGAACAGGCCGAACACCTTCTGCAGGCCGTGCACCACGAACGCCCCGCCCAGCGCCAGCCGCAGCACGAGCAGGCCGATGTCGGCGCTCGCGGTCCAGCCGAACGGCTTGCGCTCGTCCTCGTCGTCGAACGTGTCGTAGTGGGAGGACTTGTCGTCCAGGTCCGCCACCGGCGTGTACCCGGTGGAGTCGAAGCTCTTGGTGTCCTTGTCGAAGGCGTCGCCGGGGAAGGCGTCGCGCTGGATGGTGCGGGTGCCGTCGTCGAAGTGGTGCACTCCTCCGCCCACGCCACTCGTGGAGTAGTACCCGTCGTCGGAGTAGCCGCCCGAAGCCTTCGAGCGGTCGTCGTGAGTAGCCACGCACCCGCACGTTAGGAGGTTCGGAGGACGTCCGCGAGCGTCCGTTTCGCCGCGTTCGTTCACCCGAACGGGCTAATAATCGCCCTTGACGAGGTTCGCCGGCGACTCACCGCGCGCGAACCGGGCGAGCTCGGAGGCCACCACGGCGTACGCGCGCTCGGCGTGCCCCGTGCAGCTGCCGGCCACGTGCGGGGTGAGGAACAGGCCCGGCGCGGTCCACAGCGGGTGGTCCGGGGGCAGCGGCTCGGGCTCGGTCACGTCGAGCGCCGCGCGCAGCCGCCCGGACGTCAGCTCGGCGACGAGCGCGTCCGTGTCGACCACCGCGCCGCGGGCCGCGTTGACCAGGATCGCGCCGTCCTTCATCCGGGAGAGGAACTTCGCGTCCACCATCCCGGTGGTCTCCTCGGTCAGCGGCACGACGACCAGCACCGCGTCGAACCCGCCGAGCAGGTCGGGCAGCTCGTCCACGCCGTGCACGCCGGGCCGCGCGGTGCGGCCGACCAGGGTCGCCGTCGCGTCGAACGGCTCCAGCCGCCGCCGGAACTGCTCGCCGAGGTCGCCCACGCCGACCACGAGCACCCGCTTGCCCTGCAACGTCTCGGTGAGGTGGTAGTCCCAGCGCCGCTCCTGCCGGGCCCGCTCGAACACCGGGAAGTCCCGGTAGATGGCGAGCAGCGCGCCGATGGCCCACTCCGCGGTGCTGCCGCCGTGCGCGCCGCGGCACGTCGACAGCATCACCCCTTCGGGTACGACACCGACGAACCTCTCGGCGCCCGCCGACAGCAGCTGCACCAGCTTCAGCGACGGCAGCTGCGCGAACACGTCGCGGGGGTCGGTGCCGTGCAGGAACTTGGGCACCAGCACTTCCGCCCGCGCGGCCTCGGGGGGCAGCGGCTGCCCGGGCTCGTAGCGGACCGGCTGCACACCCTCCACGTCGGACAGCACGTGGACGCCGAGGTCGTCGGGGACCAGAACGGTGAGGCTCACGGGTGCGCAGGTTACGGCACACTTGCCGCCATGCGGGAGCACGACGTCATCTCCGCGGACGGCACGCGGATCAGGGTGTGGCGGACCGACGCGGACGGTCCGGACGTGCTCCTGAGCCCCGGCCTCGGCGCGGCGCCGGCGGTGTGGCCGGAGCTGCCGGGGGCGCGCGTGCACACCTGGCACCACCGCGGCACGCTGGACTCCGACCGGCCGGCCGACCCGAGCCGCGTCGAACTGGCGGACCACGTCGCCGACGCGCTGGCCGTGCTCGACGGCGCGGGCGTCGACCGGTGCGTGGTGATGGGCTGGTCGATGGGCGTGACGGTGGCCGCTGAACTGGCCCTGCGGCACCCCGAACGGGTGACCGGCCTGATGCTGGTGACGGGCGCGCCGGGTGATTCGTTCGCGGGCTTCCTCGGCGTGCCGGGCCTGCCGGTGGAGCTGCGGCGGCTGCTCGGGGTGGCGGGGGTGACCGCGTTGAAGGCGGCCGGGCCGCTGCTGGACGCCGTGCTGCACCGGGTGCCGGTGCCGACCGTCGGCGGGCCGCTGGTCGAGTCGGTGCGGCGGTACCTCGGGCACGACTGGCGCTGGTACTGCACGCTGGCGCTGGCGCTCGGCCGCACGCCCCGGCTGGACCTGACCGGCGTGACGTGCCCCACCACGGTCCTGGCCGGCCGGTACGACTTCCTGGCCGCGCCGGAGGGCGTGGTCACGCCGGTGGCCGGGCTGCCCCAGGCACGGGTGCGACTGCTGCCGAACACCCACTTCCTGCCGCTGGAGAACCCCCGGGTCGTGGTGGAGGAGCTGGCGCTCCTGCTCGACCGGGCCGACGCGGTGCGGCGCGCCGTGGACGCCGAGGCCCGCCCCGGCGCGGACCTCGGCGCGGACGCACCGGAGCACGTCGCGGACGCCGTCGCGGCGGGGGCGCTCACGTCGCGTTCACGGCCGCGCGCCTAACCTGGGTTCCGTGTCGCGACTGCGTGGACTGCTGATCGGGTCGGCCCTCGGCCTGCTGGCCGCGGGCTGCGCGAGCTTCCCCGAGCAGCCGGCGCCGGAGGGCTGGAGCGCCGCGCCGCAGCTGACGCCGCAGGCCGGACCGGTGCCGGAACTGCCCGGTGAACTGCCGAAGAGCCCTGGTCAGGGCCAGCAGCCGGGGCAGCAGTCGACGGTGCCGCCGCCCCAGGGCTGCAAGGACTTCAGCCCGGCCGTGGTCGGCACGTGCCTGAACCCCGTGTCCGGGGTGGCCCTGATCGACGTGAACCAGACGACCGGCGCGGTGACCGCCCTGGCGACCGAGCGCGCCACCGGGCGGCTGCTGCGGGTGACCAAGGACGTCGACCCGGTCGAGGTGGCCAAGTTCGACGTGGACGCCTCCGGCGACGGCGGCCTCAGCGGTCTCGCGCTGTCGCCGACGTACCCCGAGGACCAGCTGGTGTACGTGTACGTGACCACCGCGACCGACAACCGCGTGATGCGGATCGCGCCGGGCGACGTGCCGAAACCGGTGCTGACCGGCATTCCGAAGGGCCCGGCCGGCAACCGGGGCGCGCTGGCCCACGACACGACGGGCGCGCTGCTCGTGGCGACCGGCGACGCGGGCAACCCGGCGCTGGCGGCCAACCCCGACTCGCTGGCCGGGAAGGTGCTGCGGATCGACGGCGCGGGCCAGCCGGCGCGCGGCAACCCGACCCCGGGGTCGCGGGTGCTGGAGAGCGGGCTGCGGTCGCCGGGCGGGCTGTGCGTGGCGGGTGACGGCTCGAAGACGTGGGTGACCGACGCGGGCGCGTCGGCGGACCTGCTGTACCGGGTGCAGCCGGGCAAGCCGCTGGGCGACGCGGCGTGGTCGTGGCCGGAGCGGCCGGGTCTCGGCGGGTGCGCGTCGCTGTCGAACGTGGTGTGGCTGGCGACGGGCGGCACGCCGGGCACGCTGACGTTGCCGATGAACCCCGACGGCAGCTTCACGGGCAAGCCCGAACCGGGTCTGACCGGCGAGGACGGCTACGGCCGGCTCGGGCCGATGGTGGCGTTGGACGACACGACCGCGCTGGTCGGCACGGTGAACAAGAACCCGGGCGGCACGCCGGTGTCCAGCGACGACCGCGTGGTGATCATCGTCCGCGACGGTGGCCCGCCGGACAGCAAGGACTGACCGCCGCTCAGTCGCCCCGGGCGCCCGCGGTGCGGTAGATCGCGTCCGCGACCTGCCGGTACAACCCCTTCGGGTGATCGCGGAACAGCGGTTCGGTGCCGAACAGCACCGCCCGGCCGCCGCGCGGCGACGTGCCCGCGACGACCGCCGCCTGACCGGCCGCCTCCTCCTGGCCGCCCGTCCCGTCGGGGCGCGCGGTCCAGTGGCCGGCGACGAGGTCCCGGTACCGCTGCCGCGCCTCCACGCCCGGCCCGAGGTCGGTGAACCAGTGCGGCGCGTACACGAACGAGTGGTCGACGGCGCCCGTGCCGTCCACCACGGAGACCACGCCGTTCGCGTCCTCGCGCCCCGCGACCGCGCGCACCGGCAGCACCCCGGCGTCGGCGTTGAACCGGGCGCCCGTGGCGCCCCGCGTGACGACCCCGCCGCGGGTGAGGAACGCGTCCACGGCGGCCCTGGCGGCGGCGTTCAGCCGGTCGTACCGCAACCCCGACGACACGACCAGCACGTCCACCGCGGCCAGGTCGAACCCGGCGTCCAGCACGGCCGTCGACACGGGGCGCACGTCGAAACCCATGTCCCGCAACGCCTTCAGCTCGTCCGACGCCACCGCCGCGGCCACCACCGGACGTCGCAGCGGCACACCGCCCGGCTGCTCCGCCGCGGTGAACCGGACCCCGTACCGGTCCGACACCTCCTCCGCCGCCGGCCGTGCCGACGCGGGCACCACGATCGTGCCGTCGTCCTGGCGGCGGAGGTCGAGCCCCCGTCCCAGCAGGTCGTTCACGGCCGCGGCGTCCTTGCCGTCCACCAGGGACAGCGCCAGGTCGCGGCCCGGCCCCGCGCGCACCGACCCGGTCGGCGACGCCGCCGCCACGTCGTGCCCGCGCACGTCCACCGGCCCGTCACGCACGACGTCCACCGAGGCGCCCCACAGCAGGCGGTGGCTCCACCCGCTGATGTCGTACATGGTCGGCACGTCGTCCGAGAGGTCGCGGCCGGCCTCCAGCATCACGTTGGCCAGGGCCCGTTTCGGCTGGCGCAGGTCCACCACGTACGACCCGGCCGGGTACTCGCGGCCGGCGAGCGCGAACGGCCGGTCGGCCCGCTTCACCCGCACGTCGTGCGCCACGAGGTGGTCGACCAGCCGGGCGGCCGCGGGCCCGGAGCGCTGCGCCTCGCCGACCGGCACGACGTACGCGAGCGGGAACTCGGTGGTGTAGCGGTCCTCGGGGCCGAAGCCGGGCACGAACCCGTCGGGCAGCGCCCGCAGCGGCTCGCCCGCGTGGCCGCGCCGGAACACCTCGATCTGGTTGTCCACGAGGGCGGTCCGGTTCTCGGCCACGTACCCGAGCGCGCTGCGGATCGTCGCCTCCACCACGTCGGTGTTGATCGCCGCACGTCGGCGCAGCTCGGCCACCGGCTGCGTCACGTAGTCGTTCCGGTTCACCCGCAAGGGGATCTCGATCGTGTAGGCCACCGCGCCGTGGTACATCGAGTACTGCGCGGTGTAGATCGGCGCCCAGCCGTCCCACACGCCCGGCTCGTAGTCGCGGAACGGGATCTCGGGTGTCGCCGCCTCCGGGTGGCCGAGGCCCTGCACGGCGTCCTCCATGCGCAGGCCGCCCGCGTAGCCGTGCCGGAGGTGGAGGTCGAGGTCGTGGTTCTGCCCGTGGGGCGGGGTGGTCGGCTCGATCAGCGTGTTCGCCACGTACCCGTGCTCGTCCAGCACGAGCAGCGGCTGGACGCGCTGGACCACGTCCCGCAGCGCCCGCGTCTCCGGCTGCGACGACGTGACGAAGTCCCGGTTCAGGTCGAACCCGCCCGCGTTGGACCGCGTGCCGGCCACCCGCCCGTCCGGGTTCGCGGAGAGGGTCGCGTGGACCCGGTGGCGGCGCAGGAAGTCCCGCGTCGGCTGGTCCGCGGCCAGGGCCAGCTCCTCGACGACGCGGAGCGCGCCGTCCGTGCCCTCCCACTCGTCGCCGTGGATGTTGGCGTTGATCCACACCGGCGCCTTGTAGAGGGTGCGGAGCAGCACGTCGCGGCGCGCGGCGACCGGGTCGTCCTCGATCTTCTCGCGCCAGGCGTCCTGCCGGCGCGCCTCGGCCGGCGACTCGGGCGCGGTGAGCGTGACCAGGTAGAGGTCGCGGCCGGCGGTCGACCGGCCCACGACCTCGACCGACACCCGGTCGCTGCGGCGCTGGAGGTCGTCCAGGCGCGGCGCGAGCGAGTGGTACGGCGCGAGACCGAGCTTGATCGCCCGGTCGGACGGGTCCTCCGGGTGGACGCGGAGGCGCGTGTGGCGCGGGTAGCCGAGGTTGGCGGCCGGCCAGTCGGCGTTCCGCGCGGAGGCGTCGCGGGGCGGGTCGACGGCGGCGACCTGGTTGCGCTCGCGGCCGTTGCCCGGCTGGTCGGCCCGGCCGACGTCGGGTGCGGCGGTCACGGGCGGGGTCGTCGTGGCCAGCAGGAGCAGCGAGAGCAGCACCGAGCGCACCGGGCAGCCTCCGATCGACCGTCGAAGAACTCCTGCACCCTGCGTAGTCGGTCCGGTGCGTTCCGTCAACCGGGCGAGCGGTCGGTCACCCCGTCGGCAGAGGCGTCAGCCCGAGCCGAGGCACACGAACGGGCGGCGCAGCGGGTCCACGGCCACCGCCTCCGCCAACGCGACCGCGGGCGACGCGCCACCGGCCAGGTTGCGGTGGAAGTCCGCCATGGCCGCCGCCGACGGCTCGTCGCCCACCCGGCTCGACGCGGCGATCACCGTCCGCGCGCCGCCGGCCAGCAGGGCGCCGGCGAACCCCAGCGGCTCGTCACCCGGCCGCACGCGGTTGAGCGCCAGCTCGCACGCGGCCAGCACCACCTGGTGCGGCGGCCGGCGCACCCGGCCCACCTCGTGCGCGAACAGCGCGCCGTCCACCAGCTCCAGCCGCGAGAACAGCGCGTTCTCCGGCTCGTGCTCGCCGTGCGCGGCGATGTGCGCCAGCTCCACGCCGTCCAACGCCTCCAGCACCGCGCTCACCCGCGCCTCCGTGACGCCGAGCAGCTTCGCGTCGCCGTGGTAGCCCGCGAGCCGGTCGATCTCGCCCTGCGCGGCCTGCAGACCGGGCCCGCGCACGAGCAGCACGCCGTTGACCAGCTCGCGGTCCTCGCGGGTGGCCGACATCCACGCGGTCGCCGACGGCACGGCCACGGTCGGCCGGTTCGCGCACGTCGGCAGCACGCCCCACGGCACCACGTACAGCGCGCCCGTCGGCACCACGACCAGCTCCCGGTCGCCGATCATGGGCGCCAGCGGGCGCAGCAGCAGCCGGTCCAGCTTCTCCGCCTCACGGCGCGCGGACGCCGAGATGACCTCCACCAGCGGCGGCGGGAGGTGGTCCGGGGCCAGCGCGTTGAGGTCGGCGTGCAGGCGGCGCGCGCCCTCCGTGACGGCGTCCGCCGAGCCGAGCCGCACCATGCGCACCCGCCCGTCGGCCAGCACCACGGCGATCAGCTCGTCGTCGGACACCGCGAAGCTCACCATCGCCCGCCCGCACAGCCGGGCCAGCACCTCGTCCGACGTGACGACCGGGCGCGGCGTGCCCCACGGGCCCGCGCTCCACCCCATCCGGGTGGCGGCCCGCTGGCTCGCCTTGAGCCGGCCCTCCAGCTCGGCGGTCGGCAGCCCGTCGAGGCGGGCGCGCAGCAGGGCCCGGCTCAGCCGGCGCACCTCGGAGATCCGCTCGCCCACCTCGGAGTCCACAGTGGACTCGGCCGGGTCGTACCGGTACAGCTGGGCCCTGGTCTGCTCCAGCCAGCCGAACAGGCGCTTGGCGTTGGCCGGCGAGTCGCCGCCCTCCAGCACCAGCCGGACGGCGAGCTCCCCCAGCTCGCGGCCGTGCACGGCGGTGCCGGACACGAGTTCCAGCCCGCCGAGCCGGTCCCGCATCCGGCCCAGCTCCGCGAGGCCCGCCTTCGCCTGCGCCAACGCCACCCGCTGGTTGCCGCGGGCCAGGGCCAGCTCGGCCCGGCACAGCCGCAGCAGCATCCGGTGGTCGATCGGCGCGATCCGACGCGACTTCGGCACGCTGCGCAGCAGCTCCGCGCCTCGGTCGGGGTCGCCCCGGCGGACCTCCAGCCGGGCCGCCAGCACCAGCGCGAACGCGGCCTGGTCCGACAGCTTCAGCGCGGCCAGCTCGGCCGACAGCGCGATGGCCCGCGACACCACCCCGGCGACCGTCCGCCGTGACGCGTGGGCGCGCGACGCGTCCACCCGCAACGCGATCAGCCCGGCCACCGCCGCCCACGCCGGGCTGCCGCGCCGGACCAGCTTCCGCTGCGCCGAGTTCGCCATCCGCTTCGCCAGCACCAGGTCGCCGTCCTGCAGCGCCGCCGCCGCGCGGAACAGCTCGGCCTCGGCGACGTCCTGGCCGATGCGCTGGCGGCGCAGGTCCGGCAGCACCTCGTCCAGCAGCCGGCCCGCCTCGTCGGCCAGCCCGACGCTGATCATCGCCTCGGCCTGGTCGATGCGCAGGCGCAGCAGCAGGCCGGGTTCGAGTTCCTGGAACGCCCGGTTGGCCTCGTGGTAGTGGCGCAGGGCGGCCGGGATGTCGCCCGCGCGCTGCACCGCGTTGCCCAGCGCGTGCTTGGCGATCGCGGCGCGCAGCGGCAGGCCGTGCGCGTCGGCCAGCTCGACCGCCCGGTTCAGGTCGCGGACCGCCTTGTCGTGGCGGTGCACCTCGCCGTGCGCGTTGCCCCGGTTGGACAGCGCCAGCGCGAGCAGGTCGACGGACTCCGGGTCGGCGTGCGCGGCGAGCCTGCGCCCGCTGCGCTCGACCTCCCGGTCCAGCTGGGCGATGCCCTCGTCGATGCGGCCGACCCGGCACAGCAGGGCGGCGCGGTTGAGGTTGACCAGGGTGGACAGGTGCGCCCGCAGCGCCTCGTCCCGCAGACCGGCGAGCTCCTGGTCGACGCCCGCGAGCTGGGTCAGGCCGTCGTCCACCTTGCCCGTCTCGGCCAGGCAGAACGCCAGGGTGTTCAGCAGCCGGGTGCGCACCTCCAGCCGCTCCTGGGGGTTGATGCCCGGTGTCTCCAACAGCGCCAGCCCCGCGCGCATCTGCCGGATCGCGGACGGGTGGCGGTCGGCGGTGGCCGCGTCCAACGCGCTGCGGTGCAAGTGCCGGGCCCGCTTGACCACTTGGTCCGGTCCGGACGCGCCGCGCGTCTCGCGTGGTCTGCGACCAGGTGTTTGCGCAGGCACGGTCATAATGAGATCACAGGCGGCAAGCGGGTGCCGCCGGCCAGTCGGCCGGCGGCACCCGGTACCGCGTCACCGCGATGTCACCGCTCCGGCGTCATTGCGCCTGGGTCGCCGCCGCGGGCTCGTCCGTGGTGGGCTTGTACGGGCCACCGTTCGTCTCCGGGTCGCCGGTCGGCTTGTACGGACCACCCATCGGCGTGACCAGCGGGTCGTCCGTCGTCGGCTTGTAGGGGCCGCCCGTGGGCTCGGCGCCCCCGCCGCCACCCGCGCCGGTGTCCAGTCCGGTCGACGCGTCGATGATCTCGTCCTCGATGGCGTCGATCTCGGCGACGAGCTTCGGGTCAGTCTGAGACATGCGTTGTCCTCCCCTACAACGGACCCCTTATGGGTCGTCTTCTGCATCCGATTGATCATTTCGGTGGCCCCCCGGCCCTTCCGAACGGCTTAAGGGTGACACAGATGGACGCAGCTGAGAGGAGGAAATTTACTAAGAGCAACCACAGGGCCGATCTTGAGCTTCTCTGACCAGCACTGAAGCGTCGTTTCGGGTGGCGTTACCACTCGAACGGGCGAATGTGTTAACAGGTTGGAGCCATCGCGAGTCCGTAAATGAGCGCCTTCACCGGCGGTCGGGTGGGGCCCGCGGCGCGAGCCCCACCCGCCGGTGTCACGAGCAGCGGGCGATGATCAGCTCGCGCACGCGCTTGGCGTCCGCCTGACCCTTCGTCGCCTTCATGACCGCGCCCACGATGGCGCCGGCCGCGGCCACCTTGCCGTCGCGGATCTTCGCCGCCACGTCCGGCTGCGCGGCCAGGGCCTCGTCCACGGCCTTCTCCAGCGCGGAGTCGTCCGAGACGACCTTCAGGCCACGCGCCTCGACGACGGCCTCCGGCTCGCCCTCGCCGTCCAGCACGCCGGTGACGACCTCGCGGGCCAGCTTGTTCGTCAGCTCACCGGCGTTCACCAGCGCGATCACCCGCGCGATCTGGACGGGCGTGATGCCCAGCTCGGCCAGCTCGACACCGCGGCTGTTGGCCTCCTTGGTCAGGTAGGCCACCCACCACGACCGGGCCTCGGCGGGCGTCGCGCCCGCCTCCACCGTCGCCGCCACCAGGTCGACCGCGCCGGCGTTGACGAGGTCGCGCAGCTCGGCGTCGGTCAGCGACCACTCCTGCTGCACCCGCTTGCGGCGCTCCCACGGCAGCTCCGGCAGCGTCCCGCGCAGCTCCTCGACCCACTCGCGCGACGGCGCGATCGGCACCAGGTCCGGCTCCGGGAAGTACCGGTAGTCCTCCGCGGTCTCCTTCGTGCGACCCGACGACGTGCCGCCCGTCGACTCGTCGAAGTGACGCGTCTCCTGGGTGATCGTGCCGCCGGCCGCCAGCACCGCCGCCTGGCGCGTCATCTCGAACCGCACCGCCCGCTCGACGCTGCGCAGCGAGTTGACGTTCTTCGTCTCGGTGCGCGTGCCGAACTCCGCCGCGTCCTTCGCCATCAGCGACACGTTCGCGTCGCAGCGCAGCGAGCCCTGGTCCATCCGGACGTCCGACACGTCGAGCGCCTTCAGCAGGTCGCGCAGCGCGGTGACGTAGGCGCGCGCCACCTCGGGCGCCCGCTCGCCGGTGCCCGTGATCGGCTTGGTGACGATCTCGATCAGCGGCACGCCGGCCCGGTTGTAGTCCAGCAGCGAGTGCTCGGCGCCGTGGATGCGCCCGTCCGAGCCGCCGACGTGCAGCGACTTGCCGGTGTCCTCCTCCATGTGCGCGCGCTCGATCTCGACCCGGAACAGCGAGCCGTCGTCCAGCGTCACGTCCAGGAAGCCGTTGAACGCGATCGGCTCGTCGTACTGCGACGTCTGGAAGTTCTTCGGCATGTCCGGGTAGAAGTAGTTCTTCCGGGCGAACCGGCACCACTCCGCGATCTCGCAGTTCAGCGCCAGGCCGATCCGGATCGCCGACTCCACCGCCTTGCCGTTGACCACGGGCAGCGCGCCCGGCAGGCCGAGGCACGTCGGGCACACCTGCGTGTTCGGCTCACCGCCGAACACGTTCGCGCAGCCGCAGAACATCTTCGTGTTGGTGTGCAGCTCGACGTGCACCTCCAACCCCAGCACCGGGTCGAAGCGCTCGATGACCTCGGCGTAGTCCATCAGCTCGTCCACCGACGTCATGCCTTCCCGTCCTTCCGCAGACCCCGCACGGCCAGCGCCGCGCCGGTGATCGCCACCAGGATGCCCGCCACCGCGTTGACCAGCGCGAGCTTGTCGTTCTTGCCGCGGGCCGACTTCAGCGCGGAGAACGCGCTGGTGGCCGCGCCCGCGGCGCCGACGAGCGACAGGACCGCACGTCCCCGCGACACCCCGCCCGCCCTCATCGGGACGCACCCGCCGGCTGCGGCACGCCCTGGATGACCGGCGCGCCGAGCGCCGCGTCCCGCGCGACCTCGTACGCCGCCGCCACCCGGTACATGCGGTGGTCCTGCAGCGCCGGCGCCATGATCTGGAGCCCGACCGGCAGACCGTCCTCATCGGACAGTCCACTCGGGACGCTCATGGCGGCGTTGCCGGCCAGGTTCGCCGGGATCGTGCAGAGGTCGGCCTGGTACATGGCCATCGGGTCGCCGGTGCGCTCGCCGATCGGGAACGCGGTGGTCGGCGTCGTCGGCGACACCAGCACGTCCACCGTGGCGAACGCGGCCTCGAAGTCGCGGCTGATGAGCGTCCGCACCTTCTGCGCCGAGCCGTAGTACGCGTCGTAGTAGCCCGACGACAACGCGTACGTGCCGATCATGATGCGCCGCTTCACCTCGGGGCCGAAACCGGCCTCGCGGGTCAGCGCCATGACCTCCTCCGCGCTGCGGGTGCTGTCGTCGCCGACCCGGATGCCGTAGCGCATCGCGTCGAAGCGGGCCAGGTTGGACGACGCCTCGCTCGGCGCGATCAGGTAGTACGCGGGCAGCGCGTAGTCGAAGCTCGGGCACGAGACCTCGACGACCTCGGCGCCCAGCTGCTTCAGCTGCGCCACGGCCGCCTCGAACGACCGCAGCACGCCCGGCTGGTAGCCGTCGCCGCTGAACTGCGTCACCACGCCGACGCGCACCCCGGACAGGTCGCCGTTCGCGCCCTCGCGCGCCGCCGCCACCACGGGCGGGACCGGCGCGTCGATCGAGGTGGAGTCCATCGGGTCGTAGCCGCCGATGACCTCGTGCAGCAGGGCCGCGTCGAGCACCGTCCGGGCGCACGGCCCGGCCTGGTCCAGCGACGACGAGAACGCCACCAGCCCGTACCGGGAGACACCGCCGTAGGTCGGCTTCACGCCGACCGTGCCGGTGACCGCGCCCGGCTGGCGGATCGAGCCGCCGGTGTCCGTGCCGATCGACAGCGGCGCCTCGAACGCGGCCAGCGCCGCCGCCGAGCCACCGCCCGAGCCGCCGGGGATGCGGTCCAGGTCCCACGGGTTGCGGGTCGGGCCGTAGGCGGAGTTCTCGGTGGAGGAGCCCATCGCGAACTCGTCCATGTTGGTCTTGCCGAGGATCACCAGGCCGGCCTCCTTCAGCCGGCGCGTGACCGTGGCGTCGTAGGGCGGCAGCCAGCCCTCGAGCATCTTCGAGCCGACCGTGGTCGGCACGCCCTCGGTGGTGAGCACGTCCTTCAGCGCGATCGGCACACCGGCCAGCGGGCCGACGTGCGCGCCCGCGGCGATGTCGTCGTCGACCTTGCGGGCCGCGGCCAGCGCGCCCTCGGTGTCGACGTGCAGGAACGCGTGGACCGCGCCGTCGACCTCGCCGATGCGGTCGAGGTGGGCCTGCGCGACCTCGACCGCGGAGACCTCGCGGCTCGCGATCCGGGCGGCCAGTTCGGCGGCGGTGCCGCGGATGAGATCGGTCATGATTCCGCCTCCGCGCGGAAGATAACGTCGGCGGTCATGCTTCCTCCCCCAGGATGCGGGGCACGCGGAAGCGTCCGTCCTCGGCGGCGGGGGCGCCCGCGAGCGCCTGCCGCTGACCGAGGCTGGGACGCACCACGTCCTCGCGGAACACGTTGGTCAGCGGAACGGCGTGCGAAGTGGGCGGGATGTCCGCGGTGGCGATGTCGCCCACCGTGGCCACCGACTGCAGGATCACGTCCAGCTGGCCGGCGAACAGGTCCAGCTCGTCGTCGGTGACGGCGAGCCTCGCCAGCCGGGCCAGGTGCGCGACCTCGTCGCGGGAGATGCTGGGCACCTCGTCAACCCCCGTGGGTCGGATGTTCGGATTGGGGACCCGCCGAGTCTATTGGCTGGTCAGGCGCGGCTCCGACCGGGTTACCCGCGCTCGCGCGCGTGGGTGCGCGATTTTACCGGTGCGCAACGCGCCTGGTGGGTCGGAAAGCGAAGCTGCGTCTGCGAGAATCATCGGCCGGCGAGTTCCACCTCGATGTTCCACCACAGCCTTGGAGGCGTGCACCGTGTCCTTCCTGATCCGGGTCCAGCTCCCGGACCGTCCCGGCACACTGGGCGCCGTCGCCTCCGCGCTCGGCGAGATCGGGGCCGACATCCTCAGCGTGGACGTGGTGGAGCGCGGTGCGGGCCTGGCCATCGACGACCTGGTGGTCGAACTGCCCTCCGGGCGGCTGCCCGACGTGCTCATCACGGCCGCCGAGTCCATCGAAGGCGTCGAGGTCGACGCCGTCCGGCCGTACGCGGGTGTGCTGGACACCCACCGCGAGCTGGAACTGGTCGAAGAGGTCGCCGAGGACCCCAAGCACGGGCTCGAGGTGTTCACCGAGGGCGTGCCGAAGATCATCCGCGCCGGGTGGGCCGTGGTCGTGTCGTGGGACGGCAGCGCCGTGCACCGGCTGACCTCCTCGTCGGCCGCGCCCGAGACCCGGCTGGAGACGCCCCCGTGGCTGCCGCTCGCGCGGGCCACGGTGCTCGACGGCGAGGACGACTGGGTGCCCGAGACGTGGCAGGAACTGGGCACCGAGCTGGCCGCCACGCCGCTCGGCAAGCCCGACCGGGTGCTCCTCGTGGGCCGTCCCGGCGGTCCGATGTTCCGCGCCGCCGAGGTCGCGCGGCTCGCCCACCTGGCCGGGATCGTGTCGGTGGTGCTGTATTGAATTGCGCCGCCTTCGGCGTCGCGGGCTCGGTCGCCATTGAGTCGGTCGTTCGCGCCTGATTTTCCGGCGATCGGTAGAGCGTGATCGCCGGAAAATGAGTCGCGAACGACCGACGCGACCTCGCGGTGGTGGTCACCGTCGGGGGGGCTGACGTGGCCTGTGGTGCCGGGTGGGGCGTTGGTGGCTGCGGGGCGCTGGGTGGGCGCGGGGGGCGCGAGGTGGTGGTGGCCTGGGCGGGTTGGGGCAGTGGCCTGGGCGCGGGGCGTGAGGTGGTGGTCGCCTGGGCGGTTGGGGACAGTGGCCTGGGCGGGCTGGTCAGGTGGTGCGGGTGGTGGTGGCCGCGGTCAGGCCCAGGCCGATCATGGCCAGGCCGCCGGCGCCGCCGATCAGGGACAGGCGGCGCGGTGAGGTGGCGAACCAGGTGCGCGCGGTCGCGGCGGCCAGGCCCCACGCGCTGTCGCAGGCGATCGCGATGACGTTGAAGACCAAGCCCAGGACGAGCATCTGAGCCGCCGCGTGGCCCTGCGCGCGGTCCACGAACTGGGGCAGCACGGCGGCGAAGAAGATGATCGTCTTCGGGTTCGCCACGCCCACCGCGAAGCCCTCCCACAGGGTGCGCAGGCCGCCGCGGGCGGGAGCGCCGGCGGTGAACGCGGCGTGCAGCGACTTGCGCTGCCGGAACGCCTTCACGCCCAGGTGCACGAGGTACGCGGCGCCGACGAGCTTCAGCGCGGTGAAGACGAGGGCCGAGCGCTCCACGATCGCGCCCACGCCGAACGCCACCGCGACGACCAGCGCGTACGCGCCGAGCGTGTTGCCCACGACGGTGATCAGCGCGGCCCGGCGGCCCTGCGCGAGCGCCCGGCCGACCACGAACAGGACGCTGGGTCCGGGGATCACGATCAGCAGGAGCGACATGGCCGCGAACGCCAGCAGCCGGTCGGTGGACACCATGCCGTCAACGTAACCCCGCCGGCACCTCGTGGACCAGGCGTTTTCCGGCCGTCAGCGGAGGGCCTGCGCGACGAGGTGGGCGTTGCCCGCGGCGGGCGCGCCGTCACGGCCGGTGAGGGTGTCCTCCAGGCCGATGCGGGTGTGCAGGCCGTTCGCCAGCGCGTAGTCGAGGACGGGCCACGCGCTGTCGTCCTCGCCGTGCAGCAGGACCGGGACGCCGAGCGGCGCGAGGAGGTCGAGCAGCCGTTCGGCGTGCCCGACGGTCTCCCCCGGCTGGACCTCGGCCAGCACCCGAACCGTCCCCTCCGGCACGCCCTCGTCGCGCAGCACGCGGGCCGCCCGCTCGTGGAACACTCCCAGCTCGATGCCGACGCCCGCGTCCCGCGCCGCCGCGGCGACCTCGCGCCAGCCGTCCTCGTGGACGTTGACCGAGGCGAAGTCGGGCCGCCCCGCGGCCAGGCCCGCCCAGCCGCGCACCAGCTCGGCCCGGCGGACCGGGTCCGGCACGATCCACGCGCCCGTGGTCACGCCGATCTCCACGTGCGGCACGGCGACCCGCACCACGGACACCGCGGTCGCCACCTCGGGACCCGCCAGCACCTCGCGTCCGACCACGTCACGGGGGTGCAGGTGCAGCGACGTGACGCCCGACCCGGCGCACTCCGCGGCGTCGGCCGCCAGCTCGTGCGGCGTGATCGGCAGGCTGGGGTGGCTGCCCGGCTCGCGGGTTCCGTTCAGACAGGCCTGGAGCACGGAACCCACCGAACCACACGGTGTTGGATACCGCCATGCCGACGCTGACCCCAGCCCTGCTGCGCCACCACGCGGGCGCCAAGTCGTACTGGCGCGGGCTGACGTACAAGGACGCCGTGGTGGAGCTGGCCGTGCGCTCGCGGCACGTCGACGGCGTGGTGCGCGGCGCCGACGAGTACCGGGTGACGCTCGCCTGGGAGGGCACCCACCTGACGGGCGAGTGCTCCTGCCCTTACGGGTCGCAGGGGTTCTTCTGCAAGCACTGCGTCGCGGTCGGCCTGGTGCTGCTGGAGCGCGGCCTTACCGTGCCGCCGCCCGACGCGGAGGACGCGGAGCTGCGCGCCCGCCTCGCCGAGCTGGACCACGCGACCCTGGTGGAGCTGCTCTACGACCGCGCCGCGCGGGACCGGTCGCTGCGGGACGAGGTCATGCGAGTTCGAGGCTGAACCCGAGCGCGGTGACGTCCACGTCCGGCACCGGCCGCCAGTCGCGTTCGGGCAGCCGCCGGAACCCCAGCCGCCGGTAGAGCCGGTGCGCCGTGGTCATGTGCTCGGAACTGCTCATCACGAGCCGCCGCGCGCCCAGCTCCCGCGCCCGCACGATCACCGCGCGCACCAGCGCCTCGCCGACGCCCCTCCCCCGGGCCGACGGGCTCACCGCGAGCATCCGGAACTCCACCTCGTCGTCCCGGCTGACCTCGGCGTACGACGTGCCGGGCCGCACCACCGTGACGGTGCCGAGCACGGTGTTCTCCGCGTCCACCGCCACCAGCAGCTCCGCCTCCCGGGCGCGCGTGCGGGCATCGACCAGCGTGTCGGCGTACCCGCCCGTGTGGCTGTCGATGTGGCGGTCGGCCTGGTAGGCGGCCACGGTGATCGCGCCCGCCGCCGCCCACTCGTTCTCCCTCGCGGGCCTCACCACGATGTCGGCCATCAGGTCCCCTCCACCTCGCTCGACTCCCCGTTGCCCATCCAGACAACTGCGCTCGGCGGGTGCGATCAAGGCACGGGCCGCAAGACTGCGGGCGACGTGGATCGCGCGGGCCGCCGTCGGGCACAATCGCCGCCGGTCTCGGCGCCTCGCGGGTCGTGGGCACCGGGGCCGGCCTCACCTCCGACGACGAGGATGACGTGATGACGCTTCCCGGTGCGATCGAACTGCCCGACGGCGCTTTCGTGCGCGGTCGGGGGTTGCGGAACCCGACGCCCGAGGGGACGCCCGCCTACGGGCTGTACCTGGGTTCCGAGCGGATGCGGCGCAAGCACCGCCTCGACTGGCCGCACGAGTGGGTGGAGTGGCCGGACTTCCGGCTGCCCCGGTCGTCGGAGCGGGCCGTGGCGCTGATCCGCGACCTCCACGCGCGGGCCGTCGCCGGGGAACCGGTCGAGGTGGCGTGCGGCGGCGGGGTGGGGCGGACCGGGACGGTGATCGCCTGCCTGGCCGTGCTCGCGGGCGTCCCATCGGGTGACGCGGTGGCGTGGGCGCGAACGCACTACCACCGTCGCGCGGTGGAAACACCCTGGCAGAAGCGGTGGGTCCAGAGGTTCCCGGCGTGACGCCGGGGAGTTAATCGGTTGCCGCCCCGGTCGGGCGGCTGCTTTGGTGCTGGACGTCCCACCCGTCGACCGAGGAGAACGATCGTGCGAGCTGTCATGCCCTTCCAGAAGGTTCTTCCCACCTGTCTAGAGGACATGACGCTTGGTGCGAACGCTGAACTTGGCGATCCTGGCGCACGTCGACGCCGGTAAGACGAGCCTGACCGAGCGGCTGCTCCACGCCGCCGGTGTCATCGACGAGGTGGGCCGTGTCGACGACGGCACCACCCGGACCGATTCGCTGGCCCTCGAACGGCAGCGCGGCATCACGATCAAAGCCGCGGTGGTGTCGTTCGACGTCGCCGGCACGACGGTCAACCTGATCGACACCCCCGGTCACCCGGACTTCATCGCCGAGGTGGAACGGGTCCTCGGCGTGCTCGACGGCGCGGTGCTGGTGGTGTCGGCCGTCGAGGGGGTGCAGGCGCAGACCCGCGTGCTGATGCGCGCGTTGCGGCGGTTGCGCATCCCGACGCTGGTGTTCGTGAACAAGGTCGACCGGCGTGGGGCGCGGCCGGACGCCGTGCTGCGGGACGTCGCCGCCTTCCTCACGCCCGCCGTCATCGCCACGGGGCGGGTGCGGGACGCGGGCGCCCGTGCCGCTTCCGTCGTGCCCGGGTTGGGCGACGACGTGGTGGAGGTGTTGGCCGAGCACGACGACGCGGTGCTGGCCGCGTACGTCGACGGTGGCCGGCTGCCCGACCTGCGCGCGGTCGTGGCGGCGCAGACGCGGCGGTGCGCCGTGCACCCCGTGTACTTCGGGTCGGCGATCACCGGCGCGGGGGTGCCCGAGCTGGTCGCGGGTCTGGTGGAGCTGCTGCCGCCGTCGTCCGGCTCCGCCGACGGGCCGGTGTCCGGGACGGTGTTCAAGGTGGAACGTGGGCCGGCCGGCGAGCGGATCGCGTTCGTGCGGGTGTTCTCCGGGACGCTGCGCGTGCGCGACCGCGTCCTCGGGCGGAAGGTCACCGCGATCGGCGTGTTCGCCGCGGGTTCGGTGGTGCGGTGCGACGCCGTCCGGGCCGGGCAGGTGGCGAAGGTGTGGGGGTTGGAGGACGTCCGGATCGGTGACGTCATCGGCGTCCCCACGGCGTCGCGCGAGCACCGGTTCGCGCCGCCGACGTTGGAGACGGTCGTGGTGCCGTCGTCGTCGGCCGACCGCGGGGCGCTGCACACGGCGTTGACGCAGCTCGCCGAGCAGGACCCGTTGATCGACCTGCGGCAGGACGAGGTGCGGCGGGAGCTGTGGGTGTCGCTGTACGGCGAGGTGCAGAAGGAGGTCGTGCAGGCGACGCTGGCGTCCGAGTACGGGATCGACGTGACGTTCCGGGAGACGACGACCCTGTGCCTGGAACGGCCCGTCGGGGTCGGGGAGGCGGTGGAGTTCATCGGCGCCGGCCCGTTCCTGGCGACGGTCGGGTTGCGGGTCGAGCCGGGTGACGGGGTGACGTTCCGGCTCGGCGTGGAGCTGGGGTCGATGCCGTTCGCGTTCTTCAAGGCGGTCGAGGAGACCGTGCGGGAGACGTTGGAGCAGGGGTTGCGCGGGTGGCGGGTCACCGATTGCGCGGTGACCATGACGCACTCCGGGTACTGGGCACGGCAGTCCCACGCGCACGGGTCGTTCGACAAGAGCATGTCCAGCACGGCCGGTGATTTCCGGCTGCTGACGCCGCTGGTGCTGATGGCGGCGTTGCGCGAGGCGGGGACCGAGGTGCTGTCGCCCGTGCACCGGTTCTCGGTGGAGGTGCCGAGCGATGTGGTCGGTGCGCTGACGCCGGTGCTGGCGCGGGTGGGGGCGGTGCTGGTGGGGACCGTGACGCGGGGGCGGACGTCGGTGCTGGAGGGCGACATCCCGGCGGCGCGCGTGCACGCGTTCCAGCGGCAGCTGCCGGGGTTGACGCGGGGTGAAGGTGTGCTGGAGACGTCGTTCTCGCACTACGCGCCGGTGCGCGGCGAGGCGCCCGTGCGGCCGCGCACCGACCACAACCCGTTGAACCGCAAGGAATACCTGCTGCGCGTGACGCGGCGAACCGAGTGACCGCCGTGTGCGACCGGGGTCGACCAAGTGACCGCCGCGTGCGACGCGGCGATCCGTGATCCAGAACAGGAGACGAACTTGTCCACTTCATCGTCCAGCTACGACGTGATCGGTGATCCGGCGTTCTTCGGCCAGGTGTGGGCCGAGGACTACGACACCGGCCCCACCCCCGACCCGACCGCGGCCGTCGACTTCCTGGCCTCGCTGGCCGATGGCGGGAGGACGTTGGAACTGGCCGTGGGCACCGGACGGGTGGCGTTGCCGTTGGCGGCGCGCGGTGTGCCCGTGGAGGGTGTGGAGGGATCGGAGCTGATGGCCGCGAAGCTGGCAGCCAAGCCGGGCGGGTCGGGTGTGCCGGTGACGATCGGCGACATGGCCGACGTGCCCGTGACGGGCCGGTTCGCGTTGGTGTACCTCGTGTTCAACACGATCTTCAACCTGGTGGACGTCCGGCGGCAGGCCGACTGCTTCACGAACGTCGCACGGGTGCTGGAGCCGGACGGCGCGTTCGTGGTGGAGACCTACGTCCCCGACCCGTCCCGCTTCCCGGGCGGGAAGCGGGTGCAGGCGCTGTGGGCGGACGCCGAGTCGGCCGCCATCGAGGTGTACGACGTCGACCTGGCGGCGCAGCGGTTCGTCAGCCAGAAGGTCATCTTCACCGCCGACGGCATCCGGCTCAAGCCGCACGCGCAGCGCTACACGTTCCCCGGCGAGCTGGACCTGATGGCCGAGCGGGCGGGACTCCGCCTGACCGAGCGCCACGAGTCCTGGGACCGCCGTCCGTTCACCGGCGCGAGCAGCACCCACGTCTCCGTCTACCGACCGCTGGCGGCGACATGACGGGCGGCGACATGACGGGCGGCGACATGACGGGGTCCGGACGTCGACACCCTCCGAGCCGAGCCGGTCCGGACGTCGACACCCTTCGAGCCGAGCTGGGACGGGCCGGGCTGGGACGCCTGGCGGGCCGGACAGCAGCGATGAAGGGTGGGGCGGCTCTGGGGCAGGGCGGGGGTTGAGGCGCGGCCTTGTTGTTTCAACCGACGTTTCAGGGTGGCGGTAACGGCGTTATTTTTTGGTCGATCCTCGAGATCACCCGATCGTGGTGGAGGAGAGAAGGGAAAGTGCTGGTCAGGGCGGTGAGGAGGTGGCGGGGTCTGCGGGTGGAGGTGTCGAGGTGGGGGTGTCGGAGGATGGGGGTTGGGGGTCGGTGAGGGTGGCTACCTTGGCGGCGGCCTCGGGGCCTTCCGCGAGGAGGACCTGGAAGCCTGACTCGTCCAGTACCGGAACCTTGAGCTGGATCGCCTTGTCGGCCTTCGACCCCGGCGACTCGCCCACCACCACGAACGCCGTCTTCTTCGACACCGTGCCCGCCGCCTTGCCGCCGCGCGACAGGATCGCCTCCTTCGCCTCGTCCCGCGAGAACGTCTCCAGCGAACCCGTCACCACGATCGACATCCCCTCCAGGTTGCGCGGGATCGACGTGTCGCGGTCCTCCGCCGTCCGGACGCCGGCGGCACGCCACTTGGCCACGATCGCCTGCCGCCACGGCGTCTCCACCCACTCGCGCACCGCGGTGGCGATGGTCGGACCCACGCCTTCCGCCGCCGCCAACTCCTCCTCCGTCGCGGACGTGATGCGGTCCAAGGAGCCGAACTCCTGCGCCAGCGCGCGGGCCGCCGTGGGTCCGACGTGGCGGATCGAGAGAGCCACCAGGACTCTCCACAGTGGACGCTGCTTGACCGTCTCCAGGTTGTCCAACAACTTCTGGGCGTTCGCGGTCAGGTCGCCGTCCTTGGTGCGGAACAGGGGGACCTGCGCCAGCTTGCCCGCGTCCAACGCGAAGAGGTCGCCCTCGTCCGCGTAGACGGGCGAGTCGACCAGCGCCGCGGCGGCCTCGAAGCCCAGCACCTCGATGTCCAGCGCCGAGCGGGACGCCAGGTAGGCCAGGCGTTCCCGGAGCTGACCGGGGCAGCCCGCCGCGTTGGGGCAGCGGATGTCGACGTCGCCCTCCTTCATCGGGCGCAGCGCGTGGCCGCACTCGGGGCAGGTGAGGGGCATCTCGAACTCGCGCGCGTCGGCGGGCCGGGCGTCGACCACGGGACCCAGCACCTCGGGGATCACGTCCCCCGCCTTGCGGATCACGATCCGGTCGCCGATGAGCACGCCCTTGCGCTTGACCTCGCTCGCGTTGTGCAGGGTCGCCCGGGCGACGGTGGAACCGGCGACCTTCACGGGCTCCATCACGGCGAACGGCGTCACGCGCCCCGTACGGCCGACCTGCACCTTGATGTCGAGCAGGGTGGTGGTGGCCTCTTCGGGCGGGTACTTGAAGGCGATCGCCCAGCGCGGCGCGCGGGACGTGCTGCCGAGCCTCCGCTGCCACGCCACCTCGTCGACCTTGATCACCACGCCGTCGATCTCGTGGACGGCGTCGTGCCGGCGCGCGCCCCAGTGGGCGACGTGCTCGGCGATCTCGTCGAACCCGCTCAGCACCCTGGTGTGCGGCGACACGGGCAGGCCCCACGCGCGCAGCGCCTCGTACGCCTCGGACTGCCTGGTCAGCTCGAAGCCCTCGCGCTTGCCGATGCCGTGGCAGATCATCCGCAGCCGGCGGGACGCGGTGACCTTCGGATCCTTCTGCCGCAACGACCCGGCGGCGGTGTTGCGGGGGTTGGCGAACGGCGGCTTGCCGGCCTCCACGAGCCGCGCGTTGAGCTCCAGGAAGTCCTCCACCGCGAAGAACACCTCGCCGCGCACCTCGACCAGCTCGGGCACGGGGTGCTCGTCGGTGCCGGTCAACGTCTCCGGCACGTCGCCCAGCGTGCGGACGTTCAGCGTGACGTCCTCGCCGGTGCGCCCGTCGCCCCTGGTCAGGGCACGGACGAGCCGGCCGCGCTCGTAGAGGAGGTTGATCGCGAGCCCGTCGATCTTCAGCTCGCACAGGAAGTGGGCGCCCTCGCCGACCTCCTTGCGGACCCGGTCGAACCAGCCGCGCAGCTCGTCGACCGAGAAGACGTTGTCGAGGCTGAGCATGCGCTCCAGGTGGTCGACGGCGGTGAACTCGGTGGAGAACGTGCCGCCGACGCGCTGGGTGGGCGAGTCGGGGGTGGCGAGGCCGGGGTGCTCGGCTTCCATCGCCTCCAGTTCGCGGAGCAACGCGTCGAACTCGCCGTCACTGACCGTCGGCGCGTCGAGGACGTAGTAGCGGAACTGGTGCCCGCGGACGACCTCGGCCAGGGCGGCGTGCCGCTCGCGCGCGGCGGCGGGGACGTCTTCGACGCCCTCGGCGGGGGCCTGGGCCGGGTTCAGCGGGTCGTTGCTGGTCACAGCATGAGAGTAGCCAGGGGGTCTGACAATTTCAGTCGGGATCGCCGTCCATCGACCGGACCAGGTCGCGGAACTCCAGCAGGCCGATGGCGCCCTCCGGCTCGATGGCCGCGGTTTCCACCCGGCCGAGTCGTTCCCCGGCCAGGCGCTCACCGAGAGTGACATCGAGGGGCAGGAACGTCATGGTCTGGCGGGTGGTGTCGTCCAGGTTCTCGAACTCGGGGTGGTAGACGGCGACGTCGACCAGTCCGTCGGACACCTGGGCGACGACCCGGACGTCGGCGAGCCGGATGCGGCGCGCGCCGAGGTTGACGGTGACCTGGGTGGGGTCGGGGACGGGCGGCACCGAGTCGTGGTACTCCCAGATCATGTCCTCGGGCGGCGCGGCGGCCTTCCACGCGTCGGTGTAGGGCCGGAGCTTCGGGTCTTCCTGGCTGCTGATCACGAGCGCGTAGATGGCCCGGTGGCCGCGTTCGAGGGAGAAGTGGAGGTCGGGGTGCATGGCGGCGACGAGCGCGCCGAGTTCGCCTTCGATCCGGTGGGGTTCGCCGTCGCCGAGGGCTCCGTTGACCGTGGGCAGCAGGTCGAACCACGCGTGCCAGAACGCGGTGGCGGCCTCGTCCGGGTTGGGCAGGTGGACGGGTTCGGGCTCGGGTTCGGTGGGTCGTCGGCGGAACCAGCTCATGGGCCCATTGAACTACGGCCGTGCGGGCCTACGCGCGGCTTTGCCCGCGTCGGGTGGCGACGGCGAGGAGTTCGGCGGCGGGTCCGACGAGGCGTCGGCCGGCAGGCCAGACGGCGCGCAGCACGCGGCGCAGGTCGAGGGCGACGGGCACTTCGACCAGGCGTCCTTCGGCGAGGTCGACGGAGACGGCGAGGGCGCTGAGGACGGCGGGGGCGACGCCGGCGACGACGGCGCCGCGCACGGCGGTGGTCGAGCCGAGTTCGAGGGCGGGCGCGCACGCGTCGGGCAGCGCCTGGTCGAGCGTGTCGCGGGTGCCGGAGCCGCGTTCGCGCATGACGAGGGGTGTCGCGGCGAGTTCGGCGGGGGTGAGGGGACGGCGGCGGCGTGACCAGGGGTGGCCGGGCGCGACCACGAGGGCGAGCCGGTCCGCGGCGGCTTTGCGGGACGAAAGGCCTGGCAGGGGGCCTGGCGCTTCGACGAACCCGAGGTCGACGGCGCCGTCGCGGACGAGTCCGACGACCGTTTCGGAGTTGGTGACGCGCAGGCCGACGCGCAGGTCGGGTCGGGTGCGGCGGAGTTCCGCGATCCAGCCGGGGGCGAGGTGTTCGGCGACGGTCATGCTGGCGGCGACCCGCAGTTCGGCTTCGCGCGCGGACCGCAGTGCCCGCGCGCCCTCGACCAGGCCGGCGACCTCGTCCAGGACGCGGCGGGCCCGTTCGGTCACGACGACGCCGGCGGGCGTCAGCACGGAGCCGCGCCGGCCGCGGTCGACGAGGACGAGCCCGAGGTGCCGTTCCAGTGTGGACAGCCGCTTGCTCGCCGACGGTTGGGCGATGCCGAGTTCCCCGGCGGCGCGGCCGAGGCTGCCGAGTTCCCCGACCAGCACGAGCAGCCGCAGCGATTCGAGGTCCGGAGGCATAGCCCCAGGGTATGACCCCAGAGCCGGTGGCCGCCTACCGGAAGGAGCGGGTCGGGCGGAGGGTGGACGGTGTGCTGATCGCCGCGTTGGTCCTGGGTGTGCTGGTGGGTGGACGCCTGCCGGACCTGAGCGGCGTCACCCGGACGTTGCTGCGCGCCGGCGTGGTGCTGCTCGGTCTGCAGCTGTCCGTGCCGCAGTTGCTCGCGGTCGGGCCAGGGGTGCTGGTGGCGGTCGTCGTCACGGTCGGGGTGACGTTCTTCGGGACGTTGTGGCTGGGCCGTTGCCTCGGCCTGCCGCGTGGCCTGTACGTGCTCGTGGCGAGCGGTTTCTCCATCTGCGGCGCGTCGGCGATCGCGGCGGTGGAGGGGGTGGTGGACCGTGAGGACGAGCACGTGGCCACGAGCGTCGCCCTGGTGACGCTGTACGGCACCGTGGCGATGGTCGCGTTGCCGCTGCTGGGCGCGTCGCCGGAGTGGATCGGGGTGAGCGTGCACGAGGTCGCGCAGGTGGCGGCGGCCGCGCCGGCGGGCGGTGTGGCGACGGCGATGGCGGTGAAGCTGGGGCGGGTGGCGTTGCTCGCGCCGATCGTGGCGGGTGTCGGCGCGCGCGGCCGCACGGGGCCGCTGGTGCCGGGGTTCCTGCTCGGTTTCCTGGCGTTGGCGCTGGTCAGCCCGCTGGTGCCGGGGGTGGTGCTCGGTCCGGCGAAGGTCGTGACGTCGGTCGTGCTGGCCGCGGCGCTGTTCGGGCTCGGCACGTCGGTGCGGGTGGGGGCGCTGACGCGGACCAGCCCCAGGGCGCTGCTCCTGGGGCTGCTGTCCACGGTGCTGGTGTGCGGGACGGGCTACCTGTCGCTCTTGGTGGTGTGAGCGCGCAGCAGATCGGCGTTCAGGCGGGCGATCGTGGTCAGCGGGATGCCCTTGGGGCACGCGGGGGTGCACTCGCCGGCGTTGGTGCAGCCGCCGAACCCCAGCGCGTCGTGCTCGGCGACCATGTCGCGTGCCCGGGAGTACCGCTCCGGCTGTCCCTGGGGCAGCACGCCGAGGTGCGTGGCCTTCGCGGCGGTGAACAACATGCCGGAACCGTTGGGGCACGCGGCCACGCACGCGCCGCAGCCGATGCACGCCGCCGCCTCGAACGCGGTGTCGGCGTCCGGCTTGGGGACGGGGGTGGCGTGGGCGTCGGGCGCGGAGCCCGCGGGCACGCTGATGTACCCGCCGGCGGCGACGATCCGGTCGAGCGCGGACCGGTCCACGACCAGGTCGCGCACCACGGGGAACGGGTCGGCGCGCCACGGCTCGACGGTCACCACGTCACCGTCGCGGAAGTGCCGCAGGTGGAGCTGGCACGCGGTGGTGGCCTTCTCCGGGCCGTGCGCCATCCCGTTGATCATCACGCCGCACATGCCGCAGATGCCCTCGCGGCAGTCGTGGTCGAACGCCACGGGCTCCTGCCCGGCCGTGATCAGCCGCTCGTTGAGGACGTCCAGCGCTTCGAGGAACGACATGTCCGGCGAGAGGTCGTCCAGCGGGTAGTCCACGAGCCGCCCGGTCGCGCCGCTCTGCCGCCAGATCCGCAAGGTGAGTTTCACGAGTAGCTCCGGGTGCTGGGCGTGACGTGCTCGAAGGTCAGTTCTTCCTTGTGCAGCACGGGTGGTTGGCCGACGCCCGTGTACTCCCACGCGGCGACGTAGGCGTAGTTCGCGTCGTCGCGCAGCGCCTCGCCGTCGGGGGTCTGGCTCTCTGATCGGAAGTGGCCGCCGCACGACTCGGCGCGGTGCACGGCGTCGACGCACATCAGCTCCGCCAGTTCGAGGAAGTCGGCCACGCGGCCCGCCTTCTCCAGCTCCTGGTTCAGCCGCTCCCCCGTGCCGGGCACCTTCACGCGCTGCCAGAACTCGTCGCGCAGCTCCGGGATGCGCTCCAACGCCTTGCGCAACCCGGCCTCGTCGCGTTCCATGCCGCACTCGTCCCACATGAGCCGCCCCAGCTCGCGGTGGAACGACTCGACGGTGCGGTCGCCGTCCACGGCCAGCAGGGTCTTCACCCGGCCGCGCACCTCCGACAGGGTGTCGGCCACGGCCGGGTGGCTGTCGTCGACGGTGTCGAACGGCGCGTCGGCGAGGTAGTCGCCGATCACGCCGGGCAGCACGAAGTACCCGTCCGCCAGGCCCTGCATCAGCGCGGAGGCGCCCAGCCGGTTCGCGCCGTGGTCGGAGAAGTTGGCCTCGCCGATGACGTAGAGGCCGGGGATCGTGGACCGCAGGTCGTAGTCGACCCACAAACCCCCCATCGTGTAGTGGACGGCGGGGTAGATGCGCATCGGCGTCGTGTACGGGTCGTCGCCGGTGATGCGTTGGTACATCTCGAAGAGGTTCCCGTAGCGCTGCTCGACGGCGAGCGCGCCGAGGCGCTTGACGGCGTCGGCGAAGTCCAGGTAGACGCCGCGCTTCTCGTCGGAGATGTTCTTGGCGGCGCGGGAGGCGATGTCGCGCGGGACGAGGTTGCCGAAGCTGGGGTACATGCGTTCCAGGAAGTAGTCCCGGTCGGCTTCGAGGATGTCGTTCGGGGCGCGGGTGTCGTGCGGGTCGCGCGGCACCCACACACGGCCGTCGTTGCGCAGCGATTCACTCATCAGGGTCAACTTCGACTGGTGTTCGCCGCTGATCGGGATGCACGTGGGGTGGATCTGGGTGAAGCACGGGTTGGCGAACAGCGCGCCGCGGCGGTGCGCCCGCCAGATCGCGGTGGCGTTGCAGCCCTTGGCGTTCGTGGACAGGTGGAACACGTTGCCGTAGCCGCCGGTGGCGAGCACGACGGCGTCCGCGAAGTGCGTGGACACCGCGCCGCTGACGAGGTCGCGCACGACGATCCCGCGCGCCCGGCCGTCCACCACGATCAGGTCCAGCATCTCGGTGCGCGGGTGCATCTCGACGCGTCCGGCGGCGATCTGCCGTTCCAACGCCTGGTAGGCGCCCAGGAGGAGTTGCTGCCCGGTCTGCCCGCGGGCGTAGAACGTGCGGGAGACCTGCGCGCCGCCGAAGGACCTCGTGTCGAGCAGGCCGCCGTACTCGCGGGCGAACGGCACGCCCTGCGCGACGCACTGGTCGATGATCTCGACGCTGATCTGCGCCAGCCGGTGGACGTTGGACTCGCGGGAGCGGAAGTCGCCGCCCTTCACCGTGTCGTAGAACAGGCGGTGGACGCTGTCGCCGTCGTTGCGGTAGTTCTTGGCCGCGTTGATGCCGCCCTGGGCGGCGATGCTGTGCGCGCGCCGCGGGCTGTCCTGGTAGCAGAACGACTTGACCTGGTAGCCCAGTTCGGCGAGCGTCGCCGCGGCTGCCCCGCCGGCGAGGCCGGTGCCGACGACGATGACGCCGCGGTTGCGCCGGTTCGCGGGGTTGACGAGGCGGGCGGAGAAGCGGCGGCGGTCCCAGCGCGACTCGATCGGGCCGGTCGGCGCGCGGTCGTCGGCGATCGGGGCGCCCTCGGTGTAGAGGTCGTGTGCGGGCATGTCAGCTCACCAATCCGGTGAAGACGGCGAAGGGGACGGAGAGGAACCCGGCGCAGATCAGCACGGCCGCGCCGAGGCCGATCACGCGCGAGGTGGTGACGCCGAGGGTCTGGGTGGCGCTCCACAGGCCGTGCCGGATGTGGAAGCCGAGGGCCAGCACGGCGACCGTGTACGCCAGCACCACGTACCAGTGCTGGAAGTCGGCGACCACGTTCGCGTGAATCTCGCCGGAGACGCCGTGGGGGTTGAGCCAGCCGACGGTGAGGTCGAGCAGGTGGTAGACGACGAACAGGCCGATGATCACACCGCCCCAGCGCATGGTGCGCGCCGCGTAGCTGCCCTGGACGCGTCTGCGGTGCTCGTAGCGGCCGCGTGCCTTCCTGGCGCGGGCGGTCAGCTGGTAGGCGGCGACGAAGTGCAGCGCCACGGCGCCGAGGAGGGCGACGCGGGTCGGCCAGATGGCGCCGATCTCGCGCAGCCAGCGGCCGTAGCCGTCGATGGCGTCGGCGCCGGAGAAGATCGTGAGGTTGCCGAGCATGTGCGCCACGACATACAGCAGCAGCACGGCGCCGGTGACCGCCATGACGGCTTTCTTGCCGATGGTGGTGCGGTAGAGCCCGATCGTGTCCACGTGGCTGACGCTAGGAACACGTCCACGAGTCGTCCAATACATCGTTAACTGGACGACGATAGTCTCAGGCTATGACACTTCAGCAGCTCGCATACTTCCTGGCAGTGGCGCGGGCGCGGCACTTCACCAAGGCGGCGGCGGAGGTGCGTGTGGCGCAGCCCTCACTGTCCAAGCAGATCCACGCGCTGGAGAAGGAGCTGGGCGCGGAGCTGTTCAGCCGGGCCCGCGGCAACGTCACGCTCACGCCCGCCGGCGAGGCGCTGCTGCCGGTGGCGAGCCGCATCCTGTCCGACGTGGACACGGCGAGGCTGGAGGTGGCCGAACTGGTCGGGCTGCGGCGCGGCCGGGTGCGGGTGGGCGCGACGCCCAGCCTGTGCGGCAGCCTGTTCGCGGACGTGATCAAGCGGTACCACGACGCGTACCCCGGCATCCAGGTGTCGGTGACCGAGGGCGGGTCGCGTGACCTGGTGGGCGCGTTGGAGGCCGGTGAGCTGGACCTGGCGCTGGTGATCGTGTCGCCCGCCGACGCGGACCGGGCGCTGACCGTGGTGCCGGTGCTGCGGGAGGAGCTGGTGGTGGCGTCGTCGGAGCCGCTGGGCGTGACCCGGATGCGGCTGACCGAGCTGCGCGACCGGCCGCTGGTGATGTTCCGGCCGGGGTACGACCTGCGGGAGACGACGCTCGCCGCGTGCCGGCAGGCCGGGTTCGAGCCGCGGTTCGCGGTGGAGGGCGGCGAGATGGACGCCGTGCTGCGGTTCGTGGAGGTGGGGCTGGGGGTGGCGATCGTGCCGAGCACGGTGCTGGCGACGCGGTCCCTGCACGGCACGCCGCTGTCGCCGAGCACGACGCGCACGGTGGCGTTGGCGCACCGCACGGACGTCGCGCCCACGTCGGCCGGGCGGGCGTTCCGGAACGTGCTGCTGGGGTTCCTGCGGGGCGCGGAAATGCCTTCGGGCGTGCACCTGGTGACGTCGTAGGGTGCGGCCCGTGCTGATCCGACGCGAGACCGGGGCCGATGTCGAGGCCGTCCACGCCGTGACCGAGGCCGCGTTCGCCGAACGGCCCGGCGGCGAGGCGTGGCTGGTGGGCGAGCTGCGGGCGGACCCCGGCTGGATACCGGCGTTGTCGCTGGTCGCGGAGGTGGACGGCGAGGTCGTCGGGCACGTGGTGTGCACGCGGGGTTCCGTGGGCGGCGCGCCGGCGCTGGGGCTCGGGCCGTTGAGCGTGCTGCCGGCCCGCCAGCGCTCGGGCGTCGGCAAGGCGTTGGTGCACGCGGTGCTGGGCGCGGCGGACGCGCTGGACGAGCCGGTGGTGGTCCTGCTGGGCGACCCGGCGTACTACTCGCGCTTCGGTTTCCGGCTCGCGTCGACGTTCGGCATCACGCCGCCGGTCGCCGACTGGGAGCCGCACTTCCAGGCCCGCGCGCTGAGCGCGTACACGCCGGCGTTGCGCGGGGCGTTCCGGTACGCGGAGCCGTTCGACCGGCTCTGACCGGCCGGCGACACTGTCCACACAGGACTGCGGCCGCCGGCACGCGTGGCCCGTATACCCGACCGGACGCCCGAACAGCGCGCGACCGCCTTCCCGACCGGACGCCCGACAGCGCGCGACCGGACGCCCCCCGCCGCCCGCGTCACCACTCCTCGGGCGGCTCCAGGAACGCCTTGCCCACGTCGCGGGTCAGCGACAGCGCCCGCCGGACCCACTTCCCGCTCGCGCCGGCCATGCCGCACGTCGGCGTCGGCACCGCGTGCGTGCCGAGGATCGTCCGTGGGAACCCGAGCCGGTCCACCAGGTCGAACGCCGGCTGGGCCAGCGACCGCAGCGTCACCGGCGCGGCCGGGTCGGTGCTCGGCGTCAGGCCCAGGAACAGCTGGGTCTTGTCCTCCCACGCCTCACCGATCTCGTCCCACATCGACTCGTCGAGGACCGTGAGGTCGAACGAGACCGCCCGCGCACCGGCGCCGCGGATCAGCGCCACCGGCGGTTTCGGCGCGCAGCAGTGCACGATCACGTCGGCGTCCACCGCGTCGATCACGGTCTGGAGCACGGCGCGCGCGTTCGGCTCGGGGACGGCGGCGACGGTGCCGAGCTTGGACGGCGTCGGCAGCAAGCCCCGCAGCACGGCGGGCAGCGCCGGTTCGTCCAGCTGCACGACGACCTTCGCGCCGGTGCGCCTGGCGACCTCGGCGACGTGCCGGCCGAGCCCTTCGGCGAGCGATTCGGTGAACTCCCTCAGCGCGCCCTTGTCCGTCAGCACCCGGTGGCCGCGCGCGAGCTCGACGCTCGCCGTGAGCGTCCACGGTCCGGCGACCTGCACCTTGACCACGGGCGGCGGCACGGGTTCGGCGGCTTCCTCGAACGCGTCGAGGTCGCGGCGCAGGTGGTCCACGGCCCGCCGGTGGTCCTTGCCGGGGTGGGCGGCGGTCCGGTAGCCGGACGGGACCACCTCGACGGGCAGGTCGACGAGCAGCGCGGCCGTGCGGCCGATCATGTCCGCGCCGACGCCCCGGGCGGGCAGTTCGGGCAGGTGGGGCAGGTCGGGGAGTTCGCCGAGGACGATCCTGGCGGCCTCCAGCGGGTCGGTTCCGGGTAGCGAGCCGATGCCGGTTGCGGCGCCGGCGGACCAAGGGAGGGCATCCACGCGGACAGTCTCCCACCCGGCCGGCAGGGCCGTTCGACCGCGAAAAGGTCTAGACCCATTGACGAGGTGGTCTAGGCCACCTACGGTCACCTTGTCGGTGCCGACAGTTGCGACGGCACCACCCCAGCCGTGGTGTGGGGGCGTGCCGCGCCCCACGTTCCCACACCACTCCCACCCCGTTCCCCCCTGCACGGGAGTAGGTGCCGATGTCCCGTAAGCGCAAGAGCCTCGCCGCGTTGGCGGCGGGCGTCGCCGCGGTCGTCACGTCCGGATTGCTGCTCGCCGCCCCTGCCGGCGCCGCACCGACCCCGACCGCCGTGTTCACCCAGGACTCGTCGTGGAGCGCCGGGTACCAGGGCAAGTTCACCGTCACCGCCGGGTCGGCCGCCCTGTCCGGGTGGAAGGTGGAGTTCGACCTGCCGGCCGGCACCACCCCCGGCTCGTACTGGGACGCCACGCTGACCAGCAGCGGCAACCACCACACCTTCACGAACCGCGAGTACAACGGCAGCGTGGCGGCCGGCGCGTCCACCTCGTTCGGGTTCCTGGTCAACGGCACCGGTCTGCCCGCGAACTGCAAGCTCAACGGCCAACCGTGCGCCGGTTCGACGACGACAACGACCACCACCACTACGACCACTACGACCACTTCTTCAAGCTCGACCACCACGTCGCAGCCGCCGCTGCCGGGCAGCCTGAAGTCCGCGCCGTACGTGGACATCACGATGCCCACGCCGTCACTGGAGTCGGTCGCGCGGACCACCGGCCAGAAGGTGTTCACGCTGGCGTTCGCGCTGGCCGACAGCACCGGCTGCAACCCGTCGTGGGGCGGCACGATCCCGTTGAACGACAGCCGGATCATCAACGACGTCCGCGCGCTGAAGGCGCTGGGCGGCGACGTGATCGTGGCGACCGGCGGCGCCGCCGGGCCGTACCTGGAGTACTCTTGCACCACCGCCGACGCGTTGCTGGCGGCGTACAAGAAGGTGCTCGACGCGGTCGGCAGCAACCACCTGGACGTCGACGTCGAGGCGACCATCCCGCACGACATGGTCAACACGGCGCTGAAGCGGCTGCAGACCGAGCGCGGCACGTCGATCAGCTACACGATGCGCATCCAGGGCGACGACTACGGCATGGACCCGTACTCGGTGCAGATCCTCCAGAACGCGGCGGCCAAGGGCCTGAACGTCCTCGTGAACCCGATGACGATGGAGTTCGGCTCCTCCCGGCCGGACTGGGGCGACGCCGTCATCGCGGCGGCCGAGAGCACCCTCCGCCAGATGAAGCAGATCTGGCCGGCGAAGTCGGACGCGGAGCTGAAGCGCCTCCTCGGCGTCACGCCGATGATCGGCCGGAACTTCAACGGCAAGGTCTTCACCCAGGCCCATGCCCGCAAGCTCGTGGCGTGGGCCAACACGAACCGGATCGGCCTGCTCGGCTTCTGGTCCGTGGGGCGTGACAACGGGGGCTGCCCGGGCGGCGCCATCTCCCCCACGTGCAGCAGCATCAGCCAGACGCAGTACGAGTTCACGAACATCTTCAAGGGCTTCACCGACTGACCTGCGCAAACACTGACGGTTGATCTTGTCAGGCCGTCGTCAGGCCGTCCGGGGTTCACGCCGGGGCCGGAACACCCGATCGACCGCCGACCGAGCCCGCGCGTGGCTCGACGGCAGGAGGTGGGTGTACGTCCTCAGCGTGAACCCCGGATCGGCGTGTCCCAGGTACTCGGCGAGTTCCTTGATCGAAACGCCTTGGGCGAGCAGCGTAGAGGCGTAGAAGTGCCGGAGGGCGTGCATCCCGTCCCCCTTGGTCGTGTAGGTCAGCCCGGCCTGCTTGAACGCGGGAATCCACGCCACCCCGTTGAAGGCGCTCCCCGAGTACGGCACGCCCTGGTTGCCGACCATCAGCAGCCTGACCGTGGTCGGTCGCCCGGACGGTTCCAGCCACGAAAGGGTGACCGTGACCGGCTCGAAGTTCTCCGCGTAGGCGTCGAGCGCCTGGAGCACCCCCTTGGACAGCGGCACCACGCGAGCCTTGTCCCCCTTCGGGGGCGCGAACACGAGCTGCTTGCCAATCACCCTGATCTGCCGCGTGACGTTGACCAGCATTTCTTCGCGGTTCACGTCATCCAGGGAGAAGCCAAGGATCTCTCCCTGCCGCAAGCCGCACCCCGCTCCGAGCACAGCCGCGGGCTTGAACCGCGCCAGCAGCGCGAGCTGCACCGCCCGAAGCCGCGCCTCAGTCCACGGGACGAGCTTCCGAGCGCCGGGCTTCGGCTTCTTGACGCTCTGCGCCTTGCACGGGTTGACCCGGATCTTCCGATCCTCGACGGCCGCGCTCAGGATGGACGACAGGGTGTCGAAGTAGACCGCTTGCGTAGAAGCCTCAAGCTTCCGGTCCCGTAGCCAGGCCAGCCAGTTCCGCACCACCTCCGCGTTGACCGACCCGATGGTGCGCTTCTCGAAGAACGGGTAGATCTGGCTCTTGAGCCGACTCCTCAGCGTCTGCTGCGTGGCAGCGTCCTGCGACTGACCCTTGAGCCAGTTCTCCGCATACGTCTTGAAGTTGGCCTTCCCCGCGTCCTGGTCAATGTAGGTGCCCGACAGGACGTTGTGCTGCATCTCGGTCAGGAACGCCTGCGCCTTGCGGAGCTGCTTGTCCGGGAACGACTCGGACTTCTCGTTGCCGTCCGGGTCGTAGTAGCGGACCTTGTACCGGTCACCCTTGCCCCACCGCTCCGGGTCGCGCTCCTTGGTCCGCCTGCCCTTGGCGTCGAGTACCGGGATGCCGTTCTCATCGCGCTTGACGCGCATCCAGCGATCTTGGATGTGGCCTGCCATGTCGCCTTCCTCCTAGGCCGCAGCCGGGTCGGTTTCCTGCTCGTCCAGCCAGTCCCGGACGTCCTCCGGCCGGTAGCGGACGTGCTTGCCGAGGCGGACGAACCGAGGGCCATAGCCCTTGTGCCGCCACTGGCGCAACGTGGTCTCCGGAAGGCCCAGGAAGTCAGCGAGGTCGGTCGGCTTCCAGAGCACTTCGATGACGATGTGACGCGGTCGATCGGACATGACTCCCCCGTTTCCCCTGGTTAAGCGGCTATGGACTCAGTTGCCGAAACACCGGGTGATGCACCGGCAGCGGCCAACATCGCGCGGTCGTACTCCGCCTTCCACCGCGTGCGTTCCGCGATGGCGTGCATGAGCTGGTGCGCGCGTGGTGGCACGTTGGGGTCGCCGGGCCGGACCTTGTGCCAGACGAGCTGGGAGGTGTCGGGTTCCGGCTTCTCGATGCCCGCGGCCTTGAGCGCTTCGATGACGAACCGCTTCCGGTCGGCACGGTGGTCGGCCAGCGTCTTACCCGACCACTTGCGCGACACCAGCACCCGCCGACCAGGCAGGCCGAGGGTGGCGCGGCGGTGCGCACGTCCCTTGCAGTGGCCCGGTGTGGTTCGGGAGCCCGCTCCGCGTGGTTGGACGCCGTAGAGCAGCCAGACCGGGCAGCGGTCGGAGCAGGGCGTCACGGCCAGCTCGTCCGCCAGGCGGTCAGCGTGCCGACGTTGCCGTTCGGTGGACTGCTCGACCACCTCACCGATGGACTTGGTGAGGTACTTGGTCAGGTAGCCGATGTGGCGTCCGGCCTCCTCCGAGCCGCCGAGGATGCCCTTGGAGTGCACCTGAGGCCCGAAGGTCACCACGTGCGCTGGCTCCTCCACGGCCTCGACCGCGTCCGCCCAGGCCGTCAACGGCTCACGGGTGTCCGGGTCGACGAAAGCCTCCGCCCGTGCGTCCCAGACCGGCAGGTGGTCGCCGCCGTAGAGCAGTTCGTCGTGGTTGGGCCACCACACCTGGTGGTAGGTGGCGGCGGTGACGAGCCGGATGGTCTCGTGCGGGATCGAACCGCGGACTGCCGCATGAAGGTGCGGCGCCGCTCGCTTCTGCGGCTCGACCGTGGCGAAGTACTGCACGTCCCAGCCGACGACCCGGCGCAGGTTCTGCCACCACCGATCCACCAGCGACGCGAAGTACACCGCGTCCCGAGCCGCCCGCCGGTAGTCGTAGGTGTCCGGGTCGACCGGAGTCCCGTCATCACGCACGCGCCCGTAGGTGTCGAGGGTGAGCGTGACGAACATCGAGGGCCGGAACCCTCCCGCGTACTCCCGGCCCACCGTTCGCTTCTCCACGCGCCGCCGAGGCAGGTTCGGCGCGTCCTGACGCCGCTTGGTCGACCGCTTCACCGGCCGCCTGGCAGGTGCGTCAGGGGAGGGGAAGCGGCCCCGAACGCCGAGCTGCCGAAGTTCCGCGTCGACGCCGTGGATCTCCTCCCGCAGCTCGTCAGCGTCACCCGCCTCCCCGGCCTCGACCGCCTCCCGGTACGCCTTGACCAGGTCCGCCCGGAACGTCAGCAGCGCCTTCTGGTCCTCAGTCGGCGCGGTCGGGGTGAAGTCGGGTTCCTCGGCCATGTGCCAGCCCTCACGGCACTGAGCCATCCGCAACGCCTTGGCCTTCTTCGCACACGGTCCGCAAACGCTTTCGACCGTCGACCCGCAGGGCACGGCGACGTAGCGGACTTCGAAGCTGGCCCGGTCCTCGACCTCCATCGTGAACGGCCGGATGCAGACGCCGTACTTCTCGGCCGCAGCCTTCGCCACGTCCAGCGCGATGGGCTGGCGCATCCGCTCAGCGCGAGTCTCGCCGCTCATGCCGCTGTCCTCCCCTGGTTGTCATCCGGCCTGGTCGGGAAGTTATGCACCTCTGCATCGGCCAGGAAGACGCCCAGCTCGACCAGGTCGGCATCGGTGACGTGGAAGGCCCGAGCCCGCTCCGGCTCCCGCTGGCCGTCCTCCTTGACCCAGGCGACACCGGGCGTGTTCTCGCTGATCTCGTGCGCCGCCGCGCCCCGTTGCCGGACACCGTCGCCCAGGACCATGTCCACCTGCTGTGGCTCGTCCAGGCGGAGTGCCACACGGGTGCTGAACAGGTGCCGGAACCTGACCACCTCCTTGCGAGGGTCTTGGACCAGGCCGACGACGGCGTATCCCGGTGCTCGCCCCTGTGAGGTGATGGTCTGGATCGCCCGAGCGGCCCGCTCCCGGAGCTGCTTGTCCGGTTGGTAGGCGATCAGGTCCGCCAGCTCATCGACCACGAGGACCGTGAACGGCTCCCCCGTCGACCGTGCCCACAGCCGTCGAATGCCCCGGTACCGCGCCGCGCGCTCTCTGACCTCAGCGGCGATTTCCTCAAGCATGGCAACGGCTTCCGGTCCGTTGTCGTACGCGACCCGGTCGAAGGCGTTCGGACACTGCCCGAGTTCCATCCCGCCCTTTGGGTCGATCCCGACCAGCCGCACCAGGCCCGCCCGGACCGCCGGCGCGAGCTGCCACACCAGCGACCACAGCACCGAGCCCTTGCCGGCACCGGGCACCCCGACGACGAGCACCTGAGACCCGAGCAGGCGCAGCCGCCACGGCTTGCCGGTCTCCGTCCGACCGACGACCACCCGCTTGAGGTCTACCTCCGCCGAGTCCGCCAACGCGGGCACCGGCACCGGTCGCAGCAGCGGGTCAGCGTGCACGAAGTCCAGCTCCAGCAACCGCGGCTTCAGTACCCGAACCCGGCACGACCGAGCACCGAACGAGTGCGCCAGGTTCTCCCGCCGCAACTCCCACGCCTCCGGCGACTGGGCCGGGATCATCCGCACCCGAACGCGGTCCCTCCACCCCTCCGACCGCACCCGCCGCAGCCTGGGCCGGTACTCACGGCCACGGTCCTGCTTGGCCAGGTCCGACAGCCGCATCACCGAGCGCCACTTCGGGACGTAGACCGCCGCCCGTCGCCACTCGGTGACCAGCCGGTACCAGCAGTGCCGCAGGAATGACGCCCAGTCGTACCCAGCCCAGACCACGAGCGCCGCGACCAGCGACAACAACGCCAGCACCAACGGCGAAAGCCCGAACCGACACCAGCACCAGGCCGCCGACACCGGCACCAGCGTCACGACCGGGTACCGGACCACGACGAGCACCAGGCGTACGACGCCGACCAGGACGAGCCACACCAGGGCGACCAACGCGGCCAACCACTTCGCCTTGCCCGGCACCAACGCCCACCACGGAACCCGAGGCCGGGCACCCTCGAACGGAGCCGGGTCCACCCACTTCCCGCCGCTCATCGCGCACCCCCGTAGATCAGGGGCAGCCAACCCAGGCAGGAGCAACAGACGAGTTGGTTCGGGGCGTAGACGCCGAACCGCCTGCACGCCCCACAGGGGCGACCGTTAGGAAGCTTCCACACAGACGGGGCACCGCGCCGACTTGACGCGCGCACCCCACGTACCGATACCCTCGACACGACCGGAATCCCCTTGTGTGTCAACGAAAAGAGCGCGAGAAGGCCGGTCGGTGCGTCGTCGGGAAACAGGCTCAGCCCGCCAAGACTCGGGCCTGTTTCCCGCGACCGCGCCAACCGGTACGACGTGATCTTGAGTTGTGCGCGGCACGCCTCAGCGCGACGCGGTCACCAGTTCTCGTGCACCTCGAACAGGTCTTCGAACTCCATCGGGTCGAGCGCCTTCAGCGCCCCGCTGATGAAGGCCCGGCCGGGCCGCATCTCACCGGACCTGACCCGCGCCACCGTCGAACGGTTGACGCCCATCGCCCTGGCCAGTGCGTAGTCCGACCGGAACCCGGCGAGCTGCATCACCCGCTCGAACTTCTCGGCCCGAAGCACGACCCCGTACTGACTGGTCCCGATTCGGCTCCGAAGACGTACCTTCGACTCCGGCGCGGAGCCATCAGCGCTGGTCATCGGCCACCTCGCCACCGTTCACGGACCTCAGCGCCTCGCCCTTCTCCCGCTCGCGCTTCGCCCAGTACAGCGCCTCGTGGTGGTGACCCCGGTCGACCTCCGCGACGTGCGCGTACACCTCCGCCGAGCGCAGGTAGAAGTCCCGCCACATCTCCCGTGACGCCCCCGGAGCGGGCATCAGGTGCGTCAACGCCTCGTGCGCGTCCTTGAGCAGCGTCACGGCCTTCGCCTTCGCCCACGGGTCAGCTTTGGTCTGCGCCACGATTACTCACCCCCTCGACAGGCACCTGCACGTGCTCCGCACTGGCCGCCCGATCACCGTCCGCGAGGCGTTCGTTGACGTCGGCCTGGTGGTCGAACGTCTCCGCCGCGTGGAGTGCCGCCGCCTTGGCCCACCACGGCGTGCTGTCCAGGGCTGCGAGCTGCCGCCACAACCACGCCACCCTCCGATAGGTCGGCGCAATCCGGGCCGCAGCCGCCGGGTCATCCGCCGCGACGTACCGATTCGCCTCATGCGCTTGCGTGTAGGCCCGGTACGCCGTCTGCCACTGCACGGTCAGTTGCTGAAGATCGGACACGGCTCACGCGGCCTTGGCGTCGCCGCTGTTCGGCTTACCGGCGGCCGGAGCCGAGCCAGCCGACCGACCCACCGCCCGGAATCCGGTCGCCCGGAACAGGAAGGACTGGTACTTGAACTCGCCGTTGCCCGCGATGCGCGGCTCAGCGGTCAGACCGTCCAGCTCGATCGGCCGCATCCCCGGCAGCACCTCCCCGGTGGTCGGCACCGGCTGAACGTCGGCGAGCAAGGTGATCTCGAAGCTCTTGCGCTTGGCGTTGGGCTCGTGCGGGTCGGTGACCGTCACTTTCCACTGCCGCTTGCCGGTCGCCTCGTCCACCCGCTGACGCACCGGCCGACCGGCCGCCCTCTCGTCACGGGTCTGGTACTCCGTGTCCGGCATGACCTCCCCGACCATCACCAGGCCCTGAGGGAACGCGTCATCGAACGAGACGGGGAACCGGTACCCCTTGCTGATCGCCATCGGTGTCAACTCCTCTGACAGGTGCCGCTCTCTCGCGGCTTGCCCATTCAGATTCGGTGGCCAATGGTCCCGTCCCAGGTCCGCAGCAGTCTCACCTGCCGCGTACCGGCCGCGTGTCGATCTCAGCGAGTCTCGTCTTGGTCTCGTCTGAGTGCTAGCCTCTGCCGAAGGAACCACGTGGGGGGAGACCACATGGCCACAGAGTCCACTCTCTTGAGAGTCCTGCTCAGGCAACGCCACATGCAGGGCTACCGCACCTTCTGCAAGGAGTACGACCGCGTCGCCAAGCAACTCGACACCGACCTGATCGGCCGCTACCCCAGCAAGGCCCAGTTCTACCGCTGGCTGTCCGGCGACCTACTCGGCCTGCCCTACGCCGACCACTGCCGCATCCTCGAAAAGATGTTCCCCGGCTGGACCGCCGAGCAGCTCCTGTCCCCACACGAGGGCGACACCGACAGCCTCATCACGCCGCCACAACGAACCGCGGCTTCCACCCACCCCGTACCGCGTCCGGTCCAGTTGCCCCAACAGGCCCGCCTGGCCGACGTCACCGCCGTCTACCCCAGCCGAACCGAGTTCCTGCACAACGTCACCCCACGCGACCTCTTCGAAGGCGCGAGGACCATCGACATCGCGGGCCTGTCCCTCAACGTCCTGTGCCAGCAGTATTCAGACAAAGCCCTACTCGACTCCATCGAGACCGGCACCACCATCAAAGCCCTCTTTCTCGACCCCAACGGCCACAACATCACCGCCCGCGAACACGAAGAGGGCCTACCCGAAGGTCACCTCTCCATGCTCACCCGCCTCAACATCGAAGCCCTACGCCGCATCGGAGCCAAGGTCTCACCGGACGCAGGCGGGCAGCTCGACATCCGCGTCTACGACGAACCACTCCGCTACAACATCCTCATCACCAACCAGACCAAGTGCGTGGTCCAGCCCTACTTGCCCGACGCCCGAGGCGTCGAGTCCCCTACCCTCGTGATCGAGAAGGACGACACCGTGCCTGGCTTGTTCAGCACCTTCTCGCAGGTGTTCGACTCTATGTGGGACCGCGCAAAGGAGACCGGGTGAAGCGGCCGCTTAACCAGTTGGCGGAGATCGCACAGAAAGCCGTACAGCTTGGCGGTAAACAAGTAAGGAACACTCGTCCGCAAGCGATCACTGAAAAAAGTGATCGCGACGTTTTCACCGATGTCGACATCCGCATCGAACGAGGCATTCGCGATTACTTGGCCCGAGCAACTCCGGAGATCGGGTTCGTCGGAGAAGAAGAAGGCACTAGCGGCACCGCCGCCTCAGATGGTCACTATTGGGCACTTGACCCGATTGACGGAACCTCCAATTTTTCTCACGGCATACCTCTTTGTGCGGTCCAGTTGGCTCTAATTGAAAGCGACGAAGCACTGGTCGCCGCTATCTCCCTCCCCTTCCTCGATTTGAACTACTGGGCCACTAAGGGCGGTGGAGCCTACGCGAACGGCGTCCGCATGCGTGCCTCAGGAACTACCGATGTGGCTAGAGCGATTGTATCGATTGGAGACTACGCCACCGGCGAAGGCGCTGCCCAGAAAAATGAGCAACGTATCAGACTCACGGCTGCACTCGCCGAGCGAGTGGAACGTGTACGGATGTTCGGCTCAGCAGCACACGACCTGGCATGGGTGGCAGAGGGTCGCATAGATGCGACGCTTATCCTTTCCAATAACGTACTCGACATAGCTGGAGGCGTTCTCATTGCCCGCGAAGCAGGCGCGACTGTGGTCGATGCCGCTGGCCGTCAGCATACTTTTGATTCACTTGAGACGCTCGCAGGGTCGGAGGAGCTACTGCGAAAGCTACTACCTCTCGTGCGAGAACGGAATATTTAGGCAATACGTCCAAATCAGTCCCAGCGACTGAAGCTGCCCGCCCTGCGTTCACGGTGCACGAACCGGCCCTTACCAGCAACTCTAGCGCTCGGTGAAACGTCCGCGCCCCATCGAACGACATCTACAGATACCGGCAGATCAGAAAGACCGAAGGGATGCGAGTGTTGGACCTTGGAGAGTTTGAAGCCGACTTCGGTGAAGAGGAATCTTTTCCCGACGGTCAAGTAGACGAGTACGACCTGACATCTTCCCCGAATGACTTCAATATCACAACGCTCGTCAATTTCATTGATTCTGGCGTTGTGAAGATTCCAGGGTTCCAACGTCACTACGTGTGGGACATCAAGCGTGCCTCGAAGTTGATCGAGTCTCTAATCATCGGCATACCGGTGCCGCAGATTTTTCTTTACGAGCAGACCAAAAACGAGTTTTTGGTAGTGGACGGTCAACAGAGGTTGATGACTATCTACTACTTTGTGAAGGGGCGTTTCCCGCGCAAAGACCGTCGCGCACGCATTAGGCGCGTCTTCAACGAGTACGGGATGGTCCCAGAAAACATTTTGCAAGATTCCGAGTATTTCGATCCGTTCATTCTCAGATTGCCCACACTCAAAAGTGGAGGGCAAAACAAGTTCACGGGTTTGGAATATGAAACACTCGAAGATTACCGCACACAATTCGATCTGCGCACTATTCGTAACGTCATCATCAAGCAGGTCAAGCCGCAGCACGATGACTCGTCTATCTATGAAATCTTCCATCGCCTCAATGCCGGAGGTGTACTGCTTACGCCTCAAGAGATCCGGCTGAGTCTGTACCACTCGAAGTTCTACGAGCTGCTTTTCCGCTTGAACCTCAACGATGACTGGCGAACTCTGATCGGTGAGCCTGAACCCGACCTGCACATGCGCGATGTTGAGGTTCTGCTGCGAGGAGTAGCCCTCTGGCGAAACCAGGAGCAGTACCGCGGGTCGATGGTAAGGTTTCTCAACGAGTTCTCGCAACATGCTCAAGGCTTCGGCGAATCTGAACTACGCGAGATCGAAGATACAGTTCTATGGTTCGTTGAGTCTTCGCGTTCCATTCGACCCGAGGAACTTCAAACCCGTCATTCGCGATTCGGCGTAACGCTTTTTGAGGCACTCTTTGCCGCTGCATGCCGAACTCGCGAGCAGGGACAGCATGTCACCCTTGACTCAACTCTGGTGAGCAGCGTTAAAGAAGATAAGCGTTTCCACGACTACAGCCAGCAGAAGACAACTGATACCGCGAACGTGATTGGGCGCATTCGACAGGTAGAAGGAATCATAGAACTTCGGGGGTGACGATTGTCCGGCTACGACGTTATCAAGAAGACAATCGACGAACATTCGGAGTTGATGACATTTCTTGGGCAGCGCAACGAACTTTCTTTGCTGACCACAGTTGAGTCTACCTTGCCGAAAGTGATCCTACTATCCGCAGCTAGCGATCTTGAGTCGCGCGTCCAAGGCTTGATAGTAAAGTTCTTTGACCAAACGACCACGTCGCACGAGTTCGCCGTAAGCTTCGTCAAAAATAAGGCGATTAATCGCCAGTTCCACACCTATTTCGACTGGAAAGGCCGGTCGGCAAATCCGTTTTTTGGCTTATTCGGACAAAAGTTCAAGGAGAGGATAGCGGCCGAATACGTCGCGGATCCGCTCTTGAAACCAGCGGTGACCGACTTCTGCGAAATCGGTGCCAAGAGAAACGAGTTAGTCCACTCGAACTATGCAACTTACACGCTCAACATGACAGCAAGTGAAGTGTTTGCCATGTATGAGCGAGCACTTTATTTTATCGAGAGAATGCCGCTCCTCCTTCAAGACTCCTGATCCAAGCGCGCCGTACGGTCCAACCGATTCGCCGTGCTGCCGAACTTGGCTCTATGGGATCAAGGCGCGCCGCCTGCGGCGGCGCGCAGTGCGGGCCGACGCACGTTCGCACCGACTCCCCGCATCACGGCACGCCGGGCTCCCGCTTCGCTCCGCCCGTCGGCCGTGCGCGGAGTCGGTGCACGTGGTCGGGTGGCGGCGCGCCACGAGGCCCCGCTAGGACAACGAGCTGCCAGCGGCATCGATCGGGACGATCGCGCGGTCAAGCGGCTTGGTCGAGCTGGGCACGGCGATCGGCTGCCGCGACGGCTACGCCGTCTTGCCATCGAGAAGGGCAACCGGCGACGAGGGCTTAGGACCACGGAAGCGCGAACGGGCGTCACCTCGGCTGGCCGTGGTGAGGCTCAGTCGAGGTGACGCCCGTCGATCGCTGATCAACTTTCAGGCCGTCTGTGGGCCGTGGGACGTTGAGGAAGGTCGAAACGGGATGGAACGCAACCAGACGCGTCCAGGCAGGTCAGAGGTGATCCGGAGCGCTCAGCCGCAGGTCCGGTCAGGACAGGTGGGAGAACACGAACATCTTCAAAGGCTTCACGGCCTGATCGGACGGTCGTGGCGGGGGAGGGTCAGGCCCCCGCCAGGATCGCCACACCGATCCCGATCAGCACCACCGGCAGCAGCACGTGGCCCCAGCGGGTCAGGGTGGGGGCTATGGCGGGACGGGTGGCGAAGAAGTGGCCGGCCGCGCACCAGACGGCCACCAGGACCAGGAAGACGATGACGTAGCCGGTGATGCCGGTGGTCGCGAAGACCGGGACGTAGACGCCGATGTTGTCGCCGCCGTTGGCGAACGTCACCGCCGCCACGCCCAGCGCGCCGGACGCCGCCGGGTCGTTGTCGTCACCCCGCGCCACGCCTGCCACGCCGCCTTCACGCCCAGCGCCAGCGGCAGGAGGCCCAGCCACGGGAGGACGGTCGTGGGGAGGAGGGTGGCGCCCAGGGCGGCGGTGACGGCCACCACCAGGATCGCCGTGAAGCCCAGGTACTGGCCGAGGACGACCTTCCACGGCGGCACGCCGCGCGCGAAGAACACGGCCAGCAGCACGATGTCGTCCACGTTCGTCACCGCGAACAACCCGACGGCACGGATGATGTCCAGCACCAGCGAACCTTAAGGTGCAGGGATGAACGGACCCGCGGACATGCTCGCCAACGACGCCGCGTCGGCCGCGCTCGGCATCCGGGCGCTGGAGTTGGGCGACGGCACGGCCCGGCTGGCCATGACGGTCACCGAGCGGATGGTCAACGGTCACGGCATCGGGCACGGCGGGTACGTGTTCCTGCTCGCCGACACGGCGTTCGCCTGCGCGTGCAACCGCCACGGCTCGGTGACCGTGGCGGCGCAGGCGGAGATCGACTTCATCGCCCCCGTGCACGCGGGGGACGAGTTGGTGGCGGACGCGGTGGAGCGGGTGCGGTTCGGTCGGAGCGGGATCTACGACATCACCGTGCGCCGGGGCGACGAGGTGGTGGCCGAGTTCCGCGGCCGGAGCCGGACCCTCAGGCCGAACGGCGCAGACCCAGCACCTGGAGGGTGATGAACCCCATCACGCCGACGGCTTGGGCGACGATCAGGAAAACGCCCAGACCGGTCACCGGGAACCACCCGGCGAACGCGGTGAGGAAGCTGTCCACCACCCACAGCACATTTCCGACCACCACCACGGCGACCAAGGGACGAATGGGCTTCATGCCGAGCAGGAACACCCCGGCGCCGTAGGCGAGGAGGAATACGCTCAGCCCGACCACCAGACCGTTCGGCAGTCCGGTCGGGAGGTCGTTCATCACCAGGGCCACCACCCCGAGCCCGGCCGAGCCGACACCGTCGAGCTTCAGGGCGAACCGGAGGAGGCCGTCGTTGCGAACCTGCGTTGTCGTCGTCATGGCTCGAAAGCTAGGGCGGCGCGCACTGCCGGCGGTACGCCAAACGCTGCCAACCGCTGCCAGTTCCTAGCGCACGACCTGCGAGGACAAGTCCTCGGCCACCAGTCGGGCGCCCGCGTTCTGCCAGTTGTGCAAGGTCCGCTCCGGCACCTGATTGACGAACCACGCCAGCGCCCGGCGGGCCTCCGGGTCGAGGTCTTCGCGCTTGGTCCGCCTGCTGTACGGGCGGATGCCGACGACGTAGTAGAAGTACAGCGCGTTGTAGTGCCGCCATTCGTCGCTGGTGCCGAATTCGCCGTCACGCGGCTTCAGCCGGAGAATGCTCTCCAACAACAACGACTTCAGCTCGGCCGCGCGTTCCAGCGGTTGGTCCGACGCGCCTCTCGCGGCGAGCCGGGCGTCGATCACCGGCAATTCCGTCAACGGGCTCGCGACCAACTTGCCGAGGTCGCCGTAATGGCTCAACGCGCGCCGGGTCAGCTTCACGAACTCGGCCGGGTCGAGCGGCGCGCGGCGGGGCAGCGCGTCGGCGGCGTCACGGAGTTCGGCCCGCGACTCGGCCACGTCGGGCACCGCGACCCGGTCCACGAGCAGCGCGAGCGGGTTGGCCAGCACCTGCACCGCGATCGCGGCGGCCACCGTGCCGTACAGCAGGGGGACGAGGCGGGCGTCCAGGAACAACGCCACCTGCCCGCCGAACACCGCCGCCAGCGCCGCCGACGTGAGCAGGGACCGGGTCATGTCGGCGCGGATCGCCTCGCCCTCGTCGAACGCGTCCGCCACGGCCACGATGACGCCGAACACGAGCAGGTCGAACCCGGCCGACGCGAGCACCACCGCCTTGGGCAGCACGTCCAGCGCCACCACCGCGCAGCTCAGGCCGAACAGGATCGTCGCCGCGGCCAGCAGCGCCCGCCGCAGTCGCACGGACAGCACCAGCGCCGCCGCCAACGGGACCAGCACCACGGGCGGCGCGAAGTAGGCCGCCGCCAGCAGCGGCGCCGCGCTCCACCGCCACCACCGCTCGTAGCGCACCGGCAGCCAGCACACGATCACGCCCGTCCACGCCACCGCGGACACCGCCAGCAGCATCGGCGGCACGGGCAGCGCGATCACCAGCGCGTAGTTGAGCAACCCGATCGAGGCACGCCGGAGGAGTGGTTTCCGGGGATCTCGCACCAGCAGGTAGAGGCCCAGCCACCAGGCGAGGCCGAACGTCACCACCGACACCGCGATCACCCGCCGATCCTACGGTTGCGGTGGCTGGGACGATGTGGTTCATGCCGGTCGAGCTGACGCTCCGCAGGGCCGCCGAAGAGGTCGGACGCGGCGATCTCGCCAGTGTGCTGCGCGCACGGCAACGCCTGGTCGGGCTGGTCGCGAGCTACCCGGACCGGCTGGACCTGCGCGAGCGGCTGGCCGAGGTGTACCGCGTGCTCGGCGACGCGGCGCAGGCCGGCCGCTGGAGCTACCTGTCGGAGGTCCGCGACGACGCGGAGGTCGCCGCCTTCGAGCGCGCCTACCGCACCCCGCTGGCCCGCCTCGCGGCGATGAACTGGGTGAGCGGCGAGGCCGGCGCGGCCACGGAGACCGCGCGGGAACGGCTGGTGGCGTTGCGGAACGCGGCGAACGCCCAGCTGAGCGCGGAACTGGCGGTGGCCGACGACCGCGACTCGTCGTGGGGCGCCAACGCGCTCGTGCTGCTCGGCCTCGTGGTGGTGCTGCTGTGCTTCGTGGTCGGCGCGGTGACGATCGTCATGTGGGGCTACAGGTGGCTCGCCGGATGAGCGCATGCTGGTGGGATGAACGACGTCGCCGCCGCCGCTGACCGCATCCGCCCGCACGCCCGCCGCACCCCGTCGTGGCGGACCGAGGTCGACGGCAGGCCGATCGTGTTCAAGCTCGAGCACCTCCAGCTCACCGGCTCGTTCAAGCTGCGCGGCGCGCTGAACACCCTCCTCGCCGCCGGTTCACCGGATCGAGTGGTCACGGCGTCCGGTGGGAACCACGGGCTCGGCGTGGCGAAGGCCGCCCAGCTCCTCGGGCTGCACGCCACCGTGTTCGTCCCGGTGAGCGCGCCGGAGGGCAAGGTGCGGCGGATCGAGGCGGCGGGCGCGAAGCTCATCCGGCACGGCGACACGTACGCCGAGGCCGTCCTGGCGGCCCGCGAGACGCCCGGCTTCTACGTCGAGGCCTACAACGACCCGACTGTCGTCGCAGGTCAGGGCACCGTCGCGGCCGAGGTGGTCGCGGACGTGCCGGACGTGGACGTGATCGCCGTCGCGGTCGGCGGCGGCGGGCTCGCGGCGGGCACGGCGCTGGCGTCGGGTCGGCTGACGGTGGCCGTGGAGCCGGAGCGGTGCTGCGCCCTGCACCACGCGCTGGCGGCGGGCAGGCCGGTCGACGCCGAGGTCGACTCGGTCGCCGCGTCCGCGTTGGGCGCCACTCGGGTGGGTGAAGTTCCGTTCGAGGTCCTGAGCACGCGGCCGGTCACGTCCGTGCTGGTGCCGGACACCGCGATCCTGGCCGCCCGCGACCGGCTGTGGGAGGAGTTCCGGCTGGCCGTCGAGCCGGCGGCGGCCGTGCCGTTCGCCGCGTGGCTGGCCGGTGACGTGCCCGGTGACCTGCCGTGCGTCGTGCTGTGCGGCGCGAACACCGACTGGACGCCGTAACGCCGTGACGCCGGGGGCGCGGCCTACGTCGCGCGGCGTACGTCGTGGAGCCGCCCGCCGCCGGACGCCGTGACCCGGTCCTGTGACCACGATCAGGTGGCATGACCTCGATCCGCTTCGCCTACCGGGTGGCCGCCCTGCTGTTCCTGTCCGGGCTGGTCCACCTCGTCGTGTTCGCCGTCGACGGCGGGCCGTGGGAAGGGCCGGTGTCGTGGCGCAAGGCGGTCACGTTCGGCCTGTCCTTCGGCCTCACGCTCGCCACGTACGCGTGGGTCGCCGGGTGGCTGCGGCTGTGCGCGGGCTGGGTGTGGCTGTCCACCGCCACGTCGGCGCTGGAGGTGGCGCTGACGACGCTCCAGGCGTGGCGGCGCGTGCCGTCGCACTTCAACGAGGCGACCGCGTTCGACCAGGCCGTCACCCGCGGTCTCGCGGTGGGCGGGGCGGCGGTCATCGTGTCGGTGCTCGCCCTGGCGGTCGCCGCCTTCCGGGCACGGCACCTCGCGCCCAGCATGAGGCTGGCCGTGCGGGCGGGCACGGTCGGCCTGCTGGCCGCGCTCGCGTTCGGCGGTCTGATGATCGCCGAACGCGGCGGCTCGTGGAAGCTCGCGCACGGCGTGGCCATGCACGGCGTCCTGCTGCTGCCGGCGCTCGCGCGGGCCCTCGCCTCCACGACGTGGACCGAGCGGCGGCGCACCCGGACCGTGGCCCTGGCCTCCGCCGCCCACGGCGCCCTCATCACCGCCGCGTTCGGCTACAACGCGCTGGTCTGACCGCTCACGGCCCTGGTCAGCGGCACTCCGGGACGCGCTTGACCGGCTGGAGCCGCGCTTCGGAGCGGTCGGCGCGGTCGGCGTGGACCCGGTCCCCCGCGACCCGCTCCGCCGCACGGTCGCCGGCGACCCGCTCGACCGGGACGCGCTCCACCGGACCGCAGACCTGGGCGGGCACCTCGATCTCCCGCTCCCGGGCCGGGTCCAGCAGCTCGACCCGCTCCACCAGCACCTCCACCTCGGCGATCAGGCTCGCCCACTCCGGCCGGTGCAGGCGCTCCCGCACCACCCAGCGCAGCGTGCGGACTTCCGCGCGCAGCCGTTCGAACTGCTCCGCGTCGAGACGTTGCGCGGACGGGTGGTCGAGCTTGCTCGCCACCACCCTCACCCGGGTCCCGACATCCACCAGCGACCTCCGGCGTCGAGCGTTGTCATGCGGCACACCCGCAGTGTCGCAGGCCGCACCGACAAAACGGCACCCCACCCCGAAACCGGGTCGTACCTCAGCGAGTCGACGTGATCGTGGCGCTGGCCAGCACCAGGTCGCCCGCTGCCGCGTCCTCGCGGTACACGGCGACGGCCTGACCAGGAGCGACACCGCTCAGCGGCTCCCGGAGCTGCACCAACAGCTCGCCGTCGACCAGCTCCGCCACGGCCGGCGCGAGGCCGCCGTGCGCCCGCACCTGCGCCACGCACTCGACCGGTCCGGAGAAGTCGACGCGGGTCACGGGCCGCTCCGCGACGATCTCGGTCACCTTCAGCTTCTCGGCCGCGCCGACCCGCACGGTGCCGCTCACGGGCTCCAGCGACAGCACGTACCGCGGCCGGCCGTCCGGCGCGGGCGCGTCGATGCCCAGGCCCTTGCGCTGGCCGACGGTGAACTCGTGCACGCCCAGGTGCCGCCCGAGGACGGCGCCGGTCTCGTCGTCCACCAGCACGCCCGGCTGCTCGCCCAGCTTGCGGGTGAGGAAGGCCTGCGTGTCACCGTCCGGGATGAAGCAGATGTCGTGGCTGTCGGGCTTCGCCGCGACCTGGAGGCCGCGCTCGGCGGCCTCGACCCGCACGTCGGCCTTGGTGGAGTCACCGAGCGGGAACATCGCGTGCGCCAGCTGCTCGTGGGTCAGCGAGGCCAGCACGTACGACTGGTCCTTGCCGTCGTCGGCCGAGCGGCGCAGCTCCAGCCGACCGTCCACAGTGGCCAGTCGGGCGTAGTGGCCGGTGCACACGGCGTCGAAGCCGAGCGCGATCGCCTTGTCCAGCAACGCCTCGAACTTGATCTTCTCGTTGCAGCGGAGGCACGGGTTCGGCGTGCGGCCGGCCGCGTACTCGGCGACGAAGTCGTCCACGACCTCCTCGGTGAACCGCTCCGCGAAGTCCCACACGTAGAACGGGATGCCGAGCAGGTCCGCGGCGCGCCGCGCGTCCCGGGCGTCCTCGATCGTGCAGCAGCCGCGCGCGCCGGTGCGCAACGTGCCGGGCTTCGCCGACAGCGCCAGGTGCACGCCGGTCACGTCGTGCCCCGCCGCCACCGCCCGCGCCGCAGCCACGGCGGAATCCACCCCGCCGCTCATCGCCGCCAGCACCCGCATGCCCGTCACACCTCCGCTATCGCCTGGTCGCCCGTCCGACCGGCACCCCTCGGATCACCGGTCCGACCGACCGGCGACGCACCACCCGCACGCCCATCCACCGCCGCGCCACCGGCCGCGCGCGCCGACGCCGAGCCAGAAGCACCGGCCTCACCACCACCGGCGGCCGCGCGCGCCGACGCCGAACCCCTCGCCGCGCCGCCGTTGCGGCCTACCCCGTGCCGCTTCAACCCCGCGATGCCCGCCGTGCGCGCGCGTTCCACCACCGGGCCGATCACGTCCGCCAGCTCGCGCACCTCGGCCGCCGTCGACGTGTGCCCCAGCGAGAACCGCAGCGACCCCCGCGCCAGCACCGGGTCGACGCCCATCGCCAGCAGCACGTGGCTCGGCTGCGCCACGCCCGCCGTGCACGCGGAGCCGGTGGAGCACTCGATCCCCTTGGCGTCCAACAGCATCAGCAGGCTGTCACCCTCGCAGCCGGGGAACGTGAGGTGCGCGTTGCCGGGCAGCCGGTGCACCGGGTCGCCGTTCACCGAGACGTCCGGCACCACCCGCCGCACCGACGCGACCAGCTCGTCCCGCAGCTCGGCCACCTTCGCCGACGTGGCGGCCCGGTGGTCCACCGCGTGCCGCACCGCCGCGGCCAGGCCCACGATCGACGGCACGTCCAGCGTGCCGGACCGCACGTCCCGCTCCTGACCGCCGCCGTGCAGCACGGGCGTCGTCGCCACGTCACGCCCCAGCAGCAGCACACCCACACCGTAGGGTCCGCCGACCTTGTGCCCGGTGAGCGTCAACGCCGAGGCGCCCGACTCCGTGAAGTCGACCGGCACCGCGCCGACGGCCTGCACCGCGTCGGTGTGGAACGGCACCGCGCGCGCGGCGGCCAGCGCGGCCAGCTCCCGCACCGGGTTGACCGTGCCCACCTCGTTGTTCGCCCACATCGCGGTGACCAGGGCGACGTCGTCGTCCAGCACGTCCCGCAGCGCCTCGGGCCTGATGCGGCCGAGCCCGTCCGGCTCCAGCCACGTGACCTCGGCGCCCTCGTGCTCGACCAGCCACTGGACGGCGTCCAGCACGGCGTGGTGCTCCACGGACGACACGACCAGCCGACGTCGCCGCGCCGTGCGGCGGGACCAGTAGATGCCCTTGACGGCGAGGTTGTCGCTCTCCGTGCCGCCGCTGGTGAAGATCACCTCGGAGGGTCGCGCGCCGAGGGCGTCCGCGATGTCCTCCCGGGCCTCCTCGACCGCCCGCCGCGCCCGACGCCCGGAGGTGTGCAACGACGAGGCGTTGCCCGTGGTGGACAACGCCCGGGTCATCGCCTCGATCGCCTCGGGGAGCATGGGGGTCGTGGCGGCGTGGTCGAAGTAGGCCATCAGTTTCCCAGGGTAGCCCGGCTGAGCCGGCCGGCGAGCACCGCACCGAGGACCGAGACGCCCGCCATCAGCAGGTCGAACGGCACCACGGCGGCGGTCGGCGCGGCGGCCGAGGCGAAGGTGGTCACCAGCACCCCGCCGAGCCCCACCAGCAGCGCGGAGCCGAGCATGTCGCTGATCTGCAGGGCCGAGGAGTTGAACCCCCGGTCGACCTCGGAGGACGCGCCGAGCACCAGCACGCTCAGACTCGACATGGCCAACCCCATCCCGGCCCCGGCGACGGCCCACAGGACCGGTGTCGCCCACGCCGGACCCCACGAAGGTGCGATGAGCGTCACCCCGGAGATACCCACCGCGTTGAGCGTGAACCCCCACCGCACCAGCTTCTCGCGCGGGACGTCCGGCTTGCGCGACTGCCACCAGGCGGCGCTGGACCAGCCGAGCGCGCTGAGCGTGAGCGGGATGCCGGCGGCGATGGCCGAGTAGCCGTGGACGGACGTCAGGGTGAGCGGGATGAACGCCTCGGCCGCGAAGAACGACCCGGCGAGCAGGGCGCGGGCGAGGATCGTCGCGGGCAGGCCGCGGCGGGCGCGCAGGGTGCCGGCGGGCAGCAGCACGCGCAGCGCGGGCGCGAGGACGACGAGGCCGGCCAGGCCGATCACCAGGTTGAGGCCGCGCGGGTGCTGGGCCGCCCAGCTCAGCGCCGCCACCCCGAACCCGGCGCCGAGCGCGGCCAGGGGCAGCCCGCGGCGGGTGTTCCGGTCGGGGGTGTGCGGCGGCAGGTTCCGCAGCACGGGCACCAGCAGCAACACGCCGAGCAGCACGAACGGGGCCAGCCCGAGGAACACCCAGCGCCAGCTCAGCACCTCGGTCAGCCACCCGGACAGGGCCGGCCCGACCAGCGACGGCACCACCCACGCGGACGCGAGGAGGCCGAACACGGCGGGTCGGTCCCGTTCCGGGTAGACGAGCCCGATGAGCACGTACAGCGCGACGACCTGCGCACCGCCGCCGATGCCCTGCAGGAACCGCCCGAGCAGCAGCACCGGCATGTCCTGGGCGAGCCCGGCGACGATCAGCCCGACGAGGAACAGCGCGGGCCCGAACAGCAGCGACGGCCGCGGCCCGCGCAGGTCGCTGACCCGTCCGGACAGCACGGTGGCCACGACGCTCGCGGCGAGGAACGCCAGGAACGGCCACGCGTACAGGTCGTTGCCGTCCAGTTCGGCCACCATGCGGGGCATGGCGGTGCTGACGCCCATGTTCTCGAACGCCAGCAACGTGACGAGCAGGATGATGCCGAGCGTCGGACCCCGCCGTTCGGGCGTCCACAGGCTGCTCTTGGCGGGCGTCCCGGCAGTCGTCGTCACGGGTCAATGGTTCAACCTCCACCCCGGTGGAGGTCAAGGCAATATGACCAGGCCCGCCCTAGTGCGCGATGAACCGGTGCGAGGCGTTGTTGTCCCACATCGTGCTGTTGAAATTCGCCGTCTGACCGGCGCCGAAGGTCTGCGACGCGCCCAGGTAGCCGCTGTTGTAGTAGACGGTCACCGTGTGCGCGGTGGTCCGGTTCCACGCCGAACCGGCGTTGTTCTTCACGCACTCGCCGCGGCCGGTGCCCGCGCCGGTGAACACGTAGCAGGTCGGCAGGCTGTCACCGTAGTTCGGGATCGAGCCGTTGAAGTCCGACAGCGAACCGCCCTTGCTCGCGCCGTAGTACAGGCAGAACTCGCCCACCTCGCACACCCCGTTGCGCGGGGTGGCCGCGGTCGCGACGCCCGTCGACGACATGACCAGCGCCACGCTGCCGGCGATGGCCAATGCCGCCCCGACGAGCCGCTTCCCGATGATCCCCATGATGATCCTCCCCAATCAGGGCGATGACGTCGTCACCGCCCCGGGGAACCCTTCACCACGGGCGCACGGCACGGTAGCGAACGGCCCCCGACCACCCGATCCGACCAGCACCGCGCCCTGAACGGCCCAGCGGCGCGCGCCCGGTGACAACGCCCCCGACGACGCCCCCGTCACGTCGCCCTGGCGACGCCTCCGTGACGAGGCCTCACGCCACCGGGGCGGCCACCACGTGCACCCGCGGCGCGGGCACCTCCACCGAGCCGAACGCCACCCGCTCCGACTCCCGCTGCACGAGCGCCGCCAGCTCCCGCCGCGACGACGCGCGGCCGGGCGCGACCTCGTCCAGCACGTGCACCTCCACCACGAGCCCGCGCGCCCGCAGCACCCGGCGCATCGAGCCGACCAGCGTGTCCGACCCGACGAACGCGGGCCGGGTGGACGGCGTCGCGCCCTGCAGGTACCGCAGCACGACCGGCCGCACGGCCACGCCCGCGTCCAGCGCGGCCTGGAAGAGCGCCGGCCGGTAGCGCCCGGACGCGACGCCGCACCAGGTGGTGCCCTCGGCGTGGATGCCGACCGCCGCGCCGTCCCGCAGCGCCGCGGCCAGCTCCGCCACCGTGCCCGGCAGCTGCGACAGCCGCTCCCGGTCGAGGTAGACGGTGCGGGCGGCGGTGATCAGGCGGCCGAGCACCGGCCAGTCCCGGATGTCCCGCTTGGCGACCATGCGGATGGGCTGCACCGCGTCGATGGCCAGCTCGTCCAACCAGGACACGTGGTTCGACACGACGAGCACGCCGCGGCCGGGGTTGTCCTGGAACACCGGACCGACCACCCGCAGCCGCACGCCGAACGCCCGCACCAGCACCCGGAACCAGCGCCGCAGCAGCGCCGACCGGGCCGGCCCGCGCACGCACAGGACGGCGAGGACGACGAGCGCCCCGCACAGCATCACGGTCGCGGCGGCGAACACCCGCCACGCGACCCGGACCGCGCCCACGGTGGCCGTCGAGTGGTCGACGCACCCGTCACCGCAGGGCGAGACGGGCATCCACGGGTGTGCCGCGCTCATGCCGTCTCCCCGAGGAAGAACTTGAGGTACCGCTGGTCGACCCGCTCCATGCCGAGCAGCACGGGCAGGTCGGCGACGCCGAAGTCGGCGTCCAGCGCGGGCCGCCCGCAGACCCACGCGCCGAGCCGCAGGTAGCCCTTCAGCAGCGGCGGCAGCACGGTCTTGTCGGGCCGCGCCACCGAGTCGACGTCCCACGGCTCGCGCGGCGTGACGCGGTACCGCTCGGGCGCGTGGTGCTTGGCCCGCACGACGTCCCACACGCCCGCGGCGAACGACCCGCCGTCGTGCAGCGGCACGGAGGCGCAGCCGATCAGCCACGAGTGGCCGGACAGCAGCATGTACCGGGCGATGCCCGCCCACACCAGCGACACCACCGCGCCGTTCCGGTGGTCCGGGTGCACGCACGACCGCCCGGTCTCCACCAGGGACGGCCGCAGGGCGTCCAGCGCGGACAGGTCGAACTCGCCGTCCGAGTACAGCCGCCCGGCCTCGGCGGCCCGTTCCGGCGGGAGCATGCGGTAGGTGCCGACGATGTCGCCGGTCCGGTCGTCCCGCACGACCAGGTGGTCGCAGAAGTCGTCGAAGTAGTCGACGTCGTGCCCCGGCACGGAGGTGTGCAGCACGGCGCCCATCTCGGTCGCGAACACCTGGTGCCGCAGCCGCTGCGCGGCCACGACCTCGTCGCTGTCACGCGCGACCAACAGGGAGTAGCGCGGCGCGTCGGAAGCGGCGTCACCGGTGCTGACAAGCAGTTGCGGCTGCGTCATGGGTCTGGTCTACCGACCGCATGGCGACCGGGAGCAGGTCGTTCCGATGACGCCTCAGTGGCAGGTCGGTTAAGCCCCGGTGAGGCCGGGGACGGCACGGGGGCCGCCCCGCCGAAGCGGAACGGCCCCCGTGGCCCGGCTCGGGTGGAACCCGCAGGTCAGCCCTTGCGCTTGGCGACCTCGTCGGTCAGCTGCGGCGCGACCGAGAACAGGTCGCCGACCACGCCGAAGTCGGCGATCTCGAAGATCGGCGCCTCCGGGTCCTTGTTGACGGCGACGATGGTCTTGGACGTCTGCATGCCCGCCCGGTGCTGGATGGCGCCGGAGATGCCCAGCGCGATGTACAGCTGCGGCGAGACCGTCTTGCCGGTCTGGCCGACCTGGAACTGGTGCGAGTAGTAGCCGGAGTCCACCGCGGCACGGGACGCGCCCACCGCCGCGCCGAGGCTGTCGGCCAGCTTCTCGACGACCTCGAAGCTCTCCGCGCTGCCCACGCCACGACCGCCGGACACGACGACCGACGCCTCGGTCAGCTCCGGGCGGTCACCGCCGGCGACCGCCTCACGGCCGGTCACGCGGGTCACCAGGGCCGGGTTGGCGGCGGGCGCCTCGACGGCCACCTCGACCGCGTCGGCCGGGGCCTCGGTGGCCTCGACGCCGCCGGGGCGCACCGCGATGACCGGCACGCCGTTGCTGACCTTGGACTTGACGACGTACGCGCCACCGAAGATCGACTGGGTGGCGACGCCGTCGCCGTCCAGGTCGACGGCGTCGTAGAGCAGGCCGGAGCCGAGGCGCACGGCCAGCCGGCCCGCGACCTCCTTGCCCTCCAACGTGGCCGAGACGAGCACGGCGGCGGGCGAGGCGCTGCCCGCGACGGCCGCGAGCGCGTCCACCTTCGGCGTGACCAGGTGGTTGGCGGCGTCCTCGGACTCCACCGCGTACACCTTGGTGGCGCCGTAGCGGCCGAGCGACTCCTTCACCTTGCCCGCGGTGCCGGGCGATCCGACCACCACCGCGGCCGGCTCGCCGAGACGGCGCGCGGCGGATAGAAGCTCATAGGTGACCTTCTTGACCTCGCCGTCGACGTGGTCGACGAGGACGAGTACCTCAGACATTCTTTTCCTCGCCTTCAGATGAGCTTCTGGCCGACCAGGTACTCGGCGATCTTCGAACCGCCGTCACCCGAGTCCTCGACACGCTGACCGGCGCTGCGCGGCGGCTTCGGGGCCGCCTCCAGCACCTGCGACCACGCGGCGCCGAGGCCGACCTCGTCCGCGGCCAGCCCCAGGTCGGCGACGGTGAGCGTGGTGACCGGCTTCTTCTTGGCCGCCATGATGCCCTTGAACGACGGGTAGCGCGGCTCGTTGATCTTCTCGTTCACGCTGACGACGGCCGGCAGGCTCGCCTCCAGGTGCGCGACGCCCTCGTCGGTCTCCCGCTCGGCCTTGATCGTGGAGCCCTCGACGGTCACCTTGCGGACCTGCGTCACCTGCGGCAGGCCCAGCAGCTCGGCCAGGATCGCCGGCACGGCGCCCGCCCGGCCGTCGGTGGCCTCGTTGCCCGCGATGACGAGGTCGACGCCCTCGACCGTGCCGATGGCCTTGGCCAGCACCTTGGCGGTGGTGAGCGCGTCGGAGCCGTGCAGCGCCGCGTCGGAGACGTGGATGGCCTTGTCGGCGCCCATGGAGAGCGCCTTGCGGATCGCGTCGGTCGCGCGGTCGGGACCCATCGAGACGACGGTCACCTCGCCGCCGTGCGCCTCCTGGAGCAGCAGCGCCTCTTCCACGGCGCGCTCGTTGATCTCGTCGAGCACGGCGTCCGCGGAGTCGCGGTCGAGGGTGTGGTCGGCGTCGGCGAGCCTGCGCTCGGACCAGGTGTCGGGCACCTGCTTGACCAGGACGACAATGTTCATAGGTCCTCTTCGACCTCCTGCGGACGGGCGGCGACGTGGGGTGGCGACGGTAGTTGCCTGCGGTCGCCGGGGTGTTCGTGACCCTGCCATGTCATCGCCGCATTGGCATGGTGGTGTCGGCCACCCGAATGTTACCCACCGGTAGGAGGGGTGCAAGCGACTGCAAGCACCCCGGCCGCGTGATGATGCTCACTGGGCGGGAACAGGCCATTCGGACAATGTCGGACAACCCGCCGCGGGCGTTACAGACGCCGCCCCGGCTCGGCTAGGTTCGAACGCATGTTCCGGCGAGTAGCGATTGTCACGGACTCCACCGCGTGCCTGCCGCCGCAGTTGACCGAGAAGCTCGGCGTGACGGTGGCGCAGATCCAGATTCGCATCGGGGACTGGGTGGACGACGAGGCGCGCGTCCCCGTGCCGAAGCTCGTGGACGCCCTGCGCGACGGGCACGTCGACGTGGCCACCGCCCCGCCCGACCCCGGCGCGTTCTTCTGGGCGTACGCGGACGCGGCGGCCTCCGGGGTGGACGCGATCGTGTCGCTGCACGTGTCGACCGGCCTGTCGCGGACCGTGGAGGCGGCCCGGCAGGCCGCCGCGCAGTCGCAGGTGCCGGTCCACGTGGTGGACACGCAGACGTGCGGCATGAGCCTCGGGTACGCCGTGGTGGCCGCCGCCACCGTGGCCGCCGCCGGAGGTGACGTGAACCGGGTCGTCTCCGCCGCACGGCACAGCGTCAGCCGCAGCAGCGAGCTCATCTACGTGGACACGCTGGAGTACCTCCAGCGCGGCGGGCGGATCGGCCGGGCGACCGCCCTGCTCGGCTCGGCGCTGTCGATGAAACCACTGCTCACCGTGGCGGACGGGCAGATCACGCCGCTGGACAAGGTGCTCGGCGCGGAACGGGCCGTGCGCAAGCTGGTCGACATCGCGGTCAAGCGGGCGGGCCGGGAGGCGGTGGACATCGCGGTCGAGCACTTCGACGCCGCCGAGCGCGCCCGGAGCGTCCTCGACCAGCTGCGCGCGAAGCTGCCGAACGTGCGGCGGTTCCTCGTCACCGAGGTCAGCTCGGCGATCGGCGCGCACGTCGGTCCGGGCGCGCTCGGCGTGACGGTGTCGCCCGTCTAGCGCCCGATCGGGCCAACGCCGGCGGGTTTGGCGCGATTCTTCGCCGTCCGCGGCGGTGCGGAACTCCGCAACGCGTTTGACCGTTGGCTGAGCAGGGAAGGAGGTGGACATGGCTTCTCTGTTCAGCAAGCTCAGCGCGTTCGCCCGGAGCCCGCAGGGCCGCCGGATCACCGAGCAGGTCAAGCACGTGGCCCGCGACCCCCGCAACAAGGCCAAGGCGCAGCAGCTCCTGCGCAAGCTCCGCAAGCGCTGACCGGGCGCTGCCGACCGGGACCCCGATCGCGGGGCCCCGACGGCTACGGGGCGCCGGAGGGCTTCGCCGCGTCAGGCGTTGCCCGACTGGCGGCCGGCGGTGTCGACCGGGAGTGACGCCCGGGGTTCGGCCGCGGATTCGGTCTGGGCGGGCACGTGGATCACCACGGGCCCGCCTTCGCCGCTGTCCGGCCGCGCCCCCGTGACTGCTCCAGCCGGCTCGTCCGGCGCGTCCGCGGGGCGCGGCAGCGCGTCCGGCACCGCACTCGGCCGCTCCACGGCGCGCGGCGTCACGCCGGGCACCGCGCTCGGCCCTTCCACGGGCCCCGACAGGTAGCCCGCCATCGAGAGTTGCCTGGTGGGTTCCGGCTCGTGCTCGCGCCGGTCGGGGTCGGGGTCGTCAGGCACGTCGCGCACCACGCGCATGCGGCGCACTTCGTCCTGCCGCACGGGTTCCTCGGTCTCGTCCTCCGGCTCCGGGTCCGGCACCACGACGAGCGTCGGCCGCGACGGCTCGGGCGGCGGCAGCGCGGTCGGGATGCCCATCACCGGGTTCCGGTGGATCGGCTTGGTCACGTAGTCCTCGGGCGGCCACCGCAGCTCCACGTCCGGGATCGGCGGCGGGCCCTCCGGCCGCACCTCGGGCTCCGGTGTTCGCTCGCGCCTGAGCATGACCGCCGTCACCACGCACCCCGCGGCGAACGACAGGGCGCACAACCCGATCACCAACGCGCCAGACATCCCGCACCCCTAGCCCACGCCGGACGCGGCCTGCCCGCCGCGCCCGATCACCAACACCTGTTCCCACCGCCGCCGCGCGCGCACGGCGCACCGTCGGCTCATCGCAGTGCCGATCCGGGCGGGCGACCGCGGTCCCGGCCGCCCGCCCCGCTCAGCGCGACGTCCTCCGCTGGACGACCTGCCCCCACACCGGTGGCAGGGCAGGTCGTCTCGGCCGAACCTCCGTCAAGCACCCACCCGCCGTCCGTCCACGGCTTTGCCGTCGGGCGCCGGCGCGCCCTGCCCGTCGACGCGCTTCCCGTCCAGCGGCAACCCGTCCACCGGGAAGCCGTCCACGCGCTGCCCGTCCACCGGCCGGGTGTCCACGCGCTGCCCGTCCACGCGCGGACCGTCGTCGTTCGACACCTGCTCCGGGATCAGCGACGGCACCTCGTCCGCCGCCGCCTCCAGCGCCGCCCGCGCCGCGGCCAGCTCCGCCGCCACCGTCCGCCGCAGGTCGTGCAGCTCGTCGGACCGCTGCTGGATCTCGGCGATCCGCCGGTGCGCCTCCCGCGCCGCGAGCTTGATCAGGAACGCGGCCCGCGCCTTGGCCAGCTCCTCCTGCTGCGCGAAGTGCTGGTCGGCCTCGTTGCGCCGCCGGTTCATGGTCAGCTCGAAGAAGTTCTGCGCCTTGACGCGCTTCGCGTCGGACTCCGCCTCCAGCTCGCGGCACCGCTGCGCCGCCTCCGCCAGCAGCCGCTCCGCCTCGGCCTCCGCCCTGGCCACGGTCTCCGCGCACTCCGCGTCGACCTCCTCGGCCCGCGCCCTGAGGTGCGCCTCGACCTCGGCCCGGCGGCGTTCCAGGTCGACTTCCCGCTGGTCCAGCTCGGCCGCCCGCTGGTTGGCGGCCTCGCGCTGCTCGCGCGCGTGCGCGTCGGCCGCCGCGCGCAGCGCGA